>NZ_DATCNW010000470.1:0-2655 GCF_036565025.1 Pengzhenrongella sp. | reverse complement strand
TTTCTGGGCGAGCCTCAGCCCTTGACGAGCGCCGCCGCACGGGCCGGATCGATCTCGCCGATCCCGAAGGACGGGCAGAGACTGGCGATCGGGCACGCACCGCACGCGGGTTTGCGTGCGAAGCAGGTGCGCCGGCCGTGGAAGATCAGCCGGTGCGAGAGCATCGTCCACTCGCGGCGCTCGACGAGCAGCGCGACGTCCTTCTCGACCTTGACCGGGTCGTCCTCGCCGGTCCAGCCGAGCCGGCGCGCGAGGCGGCCGAAGTGCGTGTCGACCGTCAGGCCGGGGACCCCGAAGGCGTTGCCGAGCACGACGTTCGCCGTCTTGCGTCCGACGCCGGGCAGGGTCACGAGGTCGGCGAGCCGGCCCGGCACCTCGCCGTCGAACCGCTCGACCAGTGCGCGACCGATACCCATCAGGGACTCGGACTTGGCGCGGAAGAACCCGGTGGACCGGATGAGCTCCTCGAGCTCGGCGCGGTCCGCCGCCGCGTAGGCCCACGCGTCGGGGTAGCGCGCGAACAGCGCCGGCGTGACCATGTTGATCCGCACGTCGGTGCTTTGCGCCGAGAGCACCGTCGCGACGAGCAGCTCAAGCGGGGTGGCGAAGTCCAGCTCGCAGTGCGCGTCGGGGTACCGCTCCGCGAGCAACCGGTTGATTCGCCGGGCCCGGCGCACCAGGCCGAGCTGCGTCTGGGTCCGGGGCCCGGACGAGCGCGGCTCCGGGCTCGACGCGGGAGAAGTTGGGGTCACGGCGGCAGCCTAGTCGCGCTGGTCCCGACGGGTGATCACGATCACCACACGCTCAAGTCTGCGCACCTGGGGACCGAAACATTGAGTGGGGCTGGCACCAACCCAACCCCCTGCCCTCGACCCAGTCGACATCCCTAGGAGTGCGGTGAGCAGCACGGCGCGCACGGATTCCGTCGCCCTTTACGACCTTCGACGCTCGCGCACCGCACTGCGTGCCGAGAGCGCCCGGGTCGAGCACTGGCGGCGACTGCTGCGGGCCCGCATCGACCTCACGATCGCCACCGCGGCCCTGCCCGGGCGGCTCGGCGAGAACGCGGGTGGCACGTTGCCGCCCGCCTCGATGCGGGACCTGCGGGACCACCTCGAGCTGGTGACCGCCCTCCAGGACAGCGGGGCTCCGCCCGAGCTCGGCTCCCTCGGCGCCCTGCGTGAGCTCGACCACCGCCTCGCAAGCTACGAGGCAACGGTCAGCGAAGCCCTCGGCGGAGCCACCGACGAGCTCATCCGGCGCCTTGCCATGGACCCCTCCGCGAGCCTGCACGGCCTGCTCGAAATCCTGGACCCGCGCTGATGGGGCAGACTGTGACCCGGAAGTGACAGATGTACAACCGGTAAGGGTGGATGCGTGGACGACGACGTTGTGCTGTCGGCACCTCTGTTCGCGAACATGGATCGAGAGCAGACGCGGGCGCTCGAAGCGTCATTGACGCCGCTCGAGTTCGCACGGGGCGAGGTGCTGTTCCATGAGGGAGAGCGCGGAGACCGGCTCTATGTGATCGAACGAGGCAAGGTCAAGCTCGGCCGGAGGTCGAACGACGGGCGTGAGAACCTGCTCGCCGTCCTCGGACCGGGAGAGATGTTCGGCGAGCTCTCGCTGTTCGACCCGGGTCCGCGCACCGCGACGGCCACCGTGGTCGCGGACGCGAAGGTCCAGGAGCTCGGACATGCGGAGCTGATCGTCTGGCTGCAGACGAACCCCGCCGTCGCGAAGCATCTGCTGGAGTCCCTCGCCCGCCGGCTTCGCCGGACGAACGAGGCGCTGGCCGACCTGGTCTTCTCCGATGTGCCGGGCCGCGTCGCCAAGGCGCTGCTGGACCTGTCGACCCGGTTCGGCGAGCCGGTCGACGACGGGCTGCGGGTCACCCACGACCTCACCCAGGAAGAGCTGGCGCAGCTGGTCGGCGCCAGCCGGGAGACGGTCAACAAGGCCCTCGCCGACTTCGCCGCCCGAGGCTGGGTCCGCCGCGAAGGCCGCGCCGTGGTCCTCCTCGACGTAGACCGCCTAGAACGCCGAGCCCGCTAACTAGCCCCAGCCTCCCCTCCCCCCTCCGGCAAAGACCCTCCGCCGAACTCGGAGGTAAACGTCGAACTCGGACACTGCAATGTGCGAGTTCGACGTAAGGCTCCGAGTTCGCGGTCAGAGTCCGCGCTTGAGGAGGTGGGTACGGATTCGGGTTGCGAGGGTTTCTAAGCTGTTGAGGTCTGGCCAGGTGAATCTGAGGACCTTCCAGCCTGCCTCTTCCAGGGCATCCTGTCGTCGCTTCTCGGCGAAGAGCGCCTCGGCCGCCGTGCCGGCGTTGGGGTTGGCGTACTTCACGAAGCCATCGAACTCGATCGCCAGCATGAAGCGGGACCAGCCGAGGTCAAGCCGGAAGGTGCCCGACGGCGTCGTGACGTCGATCTGCAGCTCAGGCTCCGGAAGGCCGGCGCGAAGGATCGCGAGGCGGACCAAGGTCTCCCCGGGCGACTCGGCCCGCGCGTCCGTGTCAAGGGCCATGGGGATCTGCCCAGAGGCGGTCTTAAACCCTGCCCAGTGACGGTCACGAAAACTGCCCGGTGATGGCCATGAGATCTGCCCACTGCTGACCATCACCGGCCGGCTCGTCAGCTCAACGGACTCACC
>NZ_DATCNW010000469.1:0-5228 GCF_036565025.1 Pengzhenrongella sp. | reverse complement strand
CGCCGGCGCCGCGCCGCCGGTCGCGCCCCGCCGCACCGGCGCTGGGCCGGCAGCCCCGCCCGCGCCACCGAGGCAACGCCCGCCGAGCGCGCCGAAGCCCGGGCGGCCGCCCTCCAGTCGAGGCGTGCGCCGACGGCGTGCGGGCGCCCTGGTCGCCTTCGTGATCGTCCTGCTTCTCGCGTGGCCGATCGGCCTGCTGATCTGGGCGAACGGCAAGATCGACCACGTCGACGCGCTGTCGACCGCGGCGAACACGCCGGGCGTCACGTACCTGATCGCCGGCTCGGACTCGCGTGCGGGCGGCATCATCCAGGACACCTCGACCAAGGGCGCCCGCACCGACACGATCATGCTGCTGCACGTGCCCGCGAACGGACCGCCGGCGCTGATCAGCCTGCCGCGCGACACCTACGTCGCCATCCCCGGCAAGGGCCACGGCAAGCTGAACGCGTCGTTCGCGATCGGCGGCGCGCCGCTCCTCGTGAAGACGGTCGAGCAGCTGACGACCATCCACATCGACCACTACGTCGAGATCGGCTTCGGCGGCGTCGAGCACGTGGTCGACGCCATCGGCGGGGTGCGCCTGTGCCTCGACGACCCCGCGCTCAGCTTCCCGATGAACGACAAGAACTCGGGCCTGGTCTGGGCCAAGCCGGGCTGCAAGGTGGTCGACGGCGTCACGGCGCTCGCCTTCACGCGGATGCGCTACTCCGACCCGACGGGCGACATCGGGCGGGCCAAGCGCCAGCAGCAGCTCATCGCCGCCGTCACGGCCGCCGTCGCCAAGCCATCCCTCGCGCTGCACCCGGGCAAGCAGGTTCAGCTCACCAACGCCGGCCTCGGCTCGCTCGCCGTCAGCAAGGGCACGAACATCGTCAGCCTGGGCCGCCTCGCGCTGGCCTTCCACGATGCGACCGGACCGGGCGGAGTCAAGGGCACCCCGCCGATCAGCGATCCCGACTACCGGCCGGGCGGGGTGGGTTCCACCGTGCGGCTCGACCCGGACAAGGCGCCGAAGTTCTTCAAGGACGTCATGAACGGGACGCTGACACCCGGACCGGTGGGCGGCCTACCCACTCCCTGACCCGGTCGCTTCGGTGCGAGCCGAGGAGCTCCGAAGATTCGGAAGGTTTAGTGCGCCCGACGCGCAATTCCTTCCCAATCCGGCCTCGCTGTCCGGGGCGGAATTCGCTTGCGGCAGCAGACTCGGCGCCATCCCGAGGCTGGACCCCGCCGATCGGCGACCCGTGACAACGACGTCATGAACGGGACGCTGGCACCCGGACCCGCCGTCGAGCCCGACGCCGCCGGTGGGCGGCCTACCCACTCCGTGATGCGGTCGCTCGCACCCGGACGACGACGCCGACGCCCGAGCCGTCCCGCTCGCTCCGTAAGGCGACCGACGGGTACGGCTCAGCCCCCCCCCGCCGAGTTGTCAGCCGGAGCGCGGTCTATACCGGGCCCTGAGGCTGACGTCGCGGGTACGAGCCGAGGAGCTCCGAAGATTCGGAAGGTTTGGTGCGCCCCACGCACAAATCCTTCCCATTCCGGCCTCGCACTGCGCGCCGTCCGGGCGGGCGCTTGCGGCAGCGGGCTCGGCGCCATCGCGAGGCTGGGCCGCCGCCGATCGGCGACCCGTGACTACGAGGTCAGGAACCGGACGCCGGCACCCGGACCGGTGGGCGCCCCACCAGCTCCATGATCCGGTCGCTCCCACGCTCGAGCCCGTGCTGGATCGCGGCCCGCAGCGGCGGACCGACCTGCCGCTCCACGCCGAAGTGGATCGTCATCGCGAGGAGGAGCGAGAAGGCGACAGCGATCGCGAGCGTCAGGTACGGCGGAAGCCAGCCGTTCAGGTGCGAGATCACCCACCAGCCCCAGTGCTCGTGCAGGAGGTACAGGGGGTAGGTGAGCGCGCCGAGCGTGGTGAGCCAGCGCCAGTCGACGCGCGCGAGCGGCGTCAGGGTCACCACCGCGACCGCCGCGATAGCGGCCACGACGAGTACCCCGAAGATCCAGGGCGACGGCACGAGGTCCGTGTTCCGGGCCTGCTTGAGGAGCTGGTCGGGGACCACGAGCCAGACCGCGGCGGCGACGTTCGCCGCCACCAGCGACCACGCGACGCGGGTGTGCCCCGCGCGGTAGATGACGAACAGCACCATCCCGGCCGCGAACAGCGGTGCGTACTCGGCGACCAGGATCTGCCTGAGCCAGCCCACACCGCTGGCGTCGGCCACCAGCGCGGCGGCCGGCCACAGCGTCGCGAAGATCAGCACGCGGCGTCGGGTGATCCCGATCGCGACGAACGCGATGATGAGCACGTAGAACCGGAGCTCGGCCCACAGGGTCCAGTAGACGCCGTCGACGTTCCCGACATCGAACATGCTCTGCAGCATCGTGAGGTTGACCGCGACCTGGCCGGGCGTGACGTCCTTCCCGCCGGGCCAGATCCACAGCAGCAGAGCACCGGTGAGCAGCACGCCCGACCAGTACGCAGGGAACAGCCGGGCGATCCGCGAGGCGACGACGTTGGCGACGCTGCGGTCCCACGCGGTCATCAGGATCACGAAGCCGCTGATCACCAGGAAGAGCTCGGGGCCCAGCGAGCCGTAGACGAAGAACTTCGCCAGGCCCGGGAACACGTCCGACGGCGAGCGGCCCCACGCCTGGGAGTTGCGGACCGTGAAGTGATACATCAGCACGCCCGCGGCGGCGAAGAATCGCAGGCCGTCCAGCGCGCCCAGGCGGGGCCTGCGCCGCTTGGGGGCGGACGTCGCGAGCGCGCCCGGAGGTGCTGCGGAGGTGTCGAGAGGGGTAGCCGGCGGCATGGCAGAGGTCGTCGAAGTCGCTAGTGGCATCACTCCAGGGTAGGCGCCGAACCCGGACGGCCCCTGCGTAGGTCCCTTGACGTATCGACCATCGATACGGTCTACTGGGCGGAGTCTATCGATAATCGATATCCTGCCGCAGACTGCGCACATGCGTCACGCCTGCGCACATCGGATGTGCGCAGGAGTCGTGGATGTGCGCAGCCTGCCGGATCTGCCGCCTGTGAGGAAGCATCGTGCCGCGTGTCGCGTGTCGGTTGGACCGGCTGCTCGTCGAGCGCGGCATGACGCTTACCGAGCTCGCACGACGTGCCGGGGTCACCGTGGCGAATCTCTCAGTACTCAAGAACGACCGCGCCCGCGCAATCCGGTTCTCCACGCTCATCGCGGTCTGCGACGCCCTCGGCTGCCAGCCCGGAGACCTGCTGACCCTGACCCCGCCGGAACGCTGAACGCGCCCCGGCTCGTCCCGGGGACCTCGAGTTCGCCGTTCCGAGTGCGAGTTCGCCGTTCGACCGGCGAACTCGCGTCCGACGGGCGAACCCGCGTCCGACGGGCGGACTTGCGTGCGACCGGCGAACTCGCGTGCGACCGGCGAACTCGCGTCCGACCGGCGAACTCGAGGAACTCGCCGCGTGGGTCAGACGCTGAAACCGGCGGGCTGGGCGCGCTTGCCCGAACCGTACTGGGCGCGCAGGCGCTCACCCTTCGCGGTTGCCTCGTCGCCGAGGCTCACCTGGAAGGCCCGCATCGCTTCACGGAGCCGCGCGGCGTCGTCGTCGACCCCGGAGGCGAGGATGCGCACGGCGAGCAGGCCCGCGTTGCGCGCGCCCGCGACCGAGACGGTCGCGACGGGGACACCGGCGGGCATCTGCACGATCGACAGCAGCGAGTCGAGGCCGTCGAGGTTCGCGAGCGGCACCGGGACGCCGATCACGGGCAGCGGCGTGACCGACGCCAGCATGCCCGGCAGGTGCGCGGCGCCGCCGGCGCCGGCGATGATCACGCGCAGGCCCCGGTCGGCGGCGGTACGGCCGTAGTCGATCATCTTGTCGGGCTGGCGGTGCGCGGAGACGACGTCGACCTCCACGGGGATGTCGAACTCGGCCAGCGCGTCGGCGGCGGCGCGCATCACCGGCCAGTCAGAGTCGGAGCCCATCACGAGCCCGACCAACGCACGCGCGCCCGACGAGTCCCGCGTGCCCCAGGTATCCCCAGCACTCATGTCCACTCCCTCGCTCACGAGTTGTCAGACCGAGCGCGCGGTATACCCCGCGCAAGGTCTGACACTTCTCTTCGGTTCAAGCCTGTCAGATCATGCGCGCTCCGCAGGGCGCGCAGGGTCTGACAAGTCGGACTTGCGCTAAGGGCAGAGCGGGGAATCTGGCCAGCGCTACTCGTCCCCGTCGCCGCTCAGGACGGCGGCGGCTGCGCTCGCCCGGGCGCGCACGTCGGCCAGGTCGTCCCCGACGACGGTCACGTGGCCGAGCTTGCGGCCGGGGCGCACGGACTTGCCGTACAACTGGACCTTGGCGCCGCCGTCGAGGGTGGTGACGGCGGCCAGGCCGTCGACGAGGTCCCCGCGCGCGCTGCCGAGCACGTTGGCCATCACGGCCCACGGGTGCCGGGCGGTGGTCTCCCCGAGCGGCAGGTCGAGCACCGCGCGCAGGTGCTGCTCGAACTGGCTGGTCACCGACCCCTCGATGGTCCAGTGCCCGCAGTTGTGCGGGCGCATCGCGAGCTCGTTGACGAGCACCGTGGGAGTACCGCCGTCCGCGGCGGGCACCTCGAAGAGCTCGACGGCGAGCACACCCGTCACGCCGAGCCCCTGCGCGATCGCGACCGCGAGGGCCGTCGCCGACCGCGCGACCTCCGGGGCCAGCCCGGGAGCGGGCGCGATCACCTCGGCGCACACGCCGTCGCGCTGCACGGACTCCACCACGGGCCAGGCGCGCACCTGGCCCGACGGGCGCCGCGCGACCAGCACCGCGAGCTCGCGGCTGAACGGGACCTTCTCCTCGGCCAGCAGCGGGATCCCCGTGCCGTCGACCCCCTGCGAGGCCTCGAACCAGTCCGCGACGTCCTCGGCCGAGTGCACGACGCGCACCCCCTTGCCGTCGTACCCGCCGCGCGCGGTCTTCACCACGGCGGTGCCGCCGACCTGCGCGAGGAACGACTCGAGCGCGGCGAGGTCGTCGAGCTCGACCCAGCGCGGGCAGGGCACGCCGAGCTCGGTGAGCCGGCGACGCATCACGATCTTGTCCTGCGCATGCACGAGCGCCGCGGCGTCCGGGCGTACCGGATGCCCCTCGGCGACCAACAGCTCGAGCAGCTCGTTCGGCACGTGCTCGTGCTCGAACGTGAGCACGTCGGCGGGCCCGTCACCGCCGCGGCCCGGCG
>NZ_DATCNW010000468.1:0-7610 GCF_036565025.1 Pengzhenrongella sp. | reverse complement strand
CACCTGAGAAGGACGTACATGAAGCTCTTCATCCAGGTCCCTTGCCTCAACGAGGAAGAGACCCTGCCCTCGGTTCTCGAGTCGATCCCCGCCTTCATCGACGGCGTGGACGAGATCGAGATCCTCGTCATCGACGACGGGTCCTCCGACCGGACCATCGCCGTCGCTCGCGAGCACGGCGTCAAGCACTTCGTGCACCACACCCGCAACATGGGCCTTGCCCGCTCGTTCCGCGACGGCGTCGACTACGCGCTCGCGCACGGCGCGGACATCCTGGTGAACACCGACGGTGACAACCAGTACCCGCAGGACCGCATCGGCGACCTCGTGAAGCCGATCCTGACCGGGGACGCCGACATCGTCATCGCGGACCGCCAGACCCAGACGATCGCGCACTTCTCGAAGTTCAAGAAGCTGATGCAGCGCGTCGGCAGCGGCGTCGTGAACCGGGCGGCCGACACCGAGCTGCCCGACGCCGCGAGCGGTTACCGCGCGTACTCGCGCGGCTCGCTGCTGCGGCTCAACGTCGTGACGCAGTTCAGCTACTGCATGGAGACGATCATCCAGGCGGGCAACAAGCGCCTGCGGATCGCGAGCGTCCCGGTCGTGACGAACGCCAAGACGCGCGAGTCGCGCCTGTTCACGAGCAACGGCCAGCACATGATGAAGTCGGCTTCCGCGATCACGCGCAGCTACCTCATGTTCAAGCCGTACGTCATCTTCGCGACGCTGTCCGTGATGTTCGGCGTACTGGCGGCGATCCCGTTCGTGCGGTTCATGGTCCTCTTCCTCGCCGGAACGACCCATGGCAACGTCCAGTCGCTGATCTTCGGCTCGATCATGTCGGTGGCTGCTCTGCTCTCGTTGGCGCTCGGGGTCATCTCCGACCTGCTGCGCACGAACCGGGTGCTCCTCGAGGAGCAGCTCGAGCGCATCAAGGAGATGCAGTACCGCCCATGAGCTGACGTTGCGGCGCCGCGCGTCGCAACTGCTCCAACGTCGACGAAAGGCCGTCCTTCGGGGCGGCCTTCCGCGTCGGCATTGCAGAGTGCGCGTGCGCGATGCGGCACCCGAACCGGTGGACGCCGATCAGGTCAGCAGCCGCCCGACCTCGGCACGCGGAGTTACCGCGGCGCGCCAGCGCGCCCGCTCTCGCAGCGTCAGCGGCAGCCGGCGGACGAACGCCAGCAACCCCCGCAGCCGTGCCCGGGTGACGTCCCGCGGCTCCGCGCGCCGCAGCTCCGCGAGCACCCAGCCGGCCGCCTGCCGGCAGAACGAGCCGACCGCCACCCTGCCCGGCGCATGCCGGGCGAACACCGTGAGCGAGTTGCGGGTGTTGTAGTACCGGAAGAGCGGGCTCGCGGCGTCCGAGCTCGCCGCATGCAGATGGCGCGCCACGGCGGCCTCGCAGTAGCGGACGGTCCAGCCGCCCGCCCGCAGGCGCCAGGACAGGTCCGTGTCCTCGTAGTACAGGAAGAGCTCGCGGTCGAACCCGCCGACGTCGTCCAGGGCCGCCTGCCGGAGCAGCGCGGCCCCGCCGCAGAAGCCGAACACGTCGGTGTCGTGGGACTCGTCGCCCTCGGTGCGCAGCCAGTCGCGGTCGGTGCCGGCTCCGCGGCGGGTCACCACGTTCCCGGTCGAGTTCACGATCCGCAGCGCGCCGGCCGAGCCGGCCGAGCCGGGTGCGCCGGCCCCGGCGGGAACGAGCCAGCCGTCGTCGCGCCGGAAGCTGCCGCGGGGTGCGGCACCCGCGGAGACCGCGCGCTCGAGGCGGAAGGCCCCAGCGAGCAGGATCTTGGCGGTGACGGCCCCGACCCGCTCGTTCCCGGGCGCCTCGAGGACCGCGAGCATCTCCTCGATCGTCTCTGGCGCAAACGTGGCGTCGTTGTTGAGCAGCGCGACGGCCTCACCGGTGAAGCCCGCCGCGCCGAGGTCTGCGCCACCCGCGAACCCGAGGTTCCGCTCGCTGGGCACCACGATCACGCCCGGGTAGCGCTCGGCGAGCAGTGCGGCCGTGCCGTCCTTCGACGCGTTGTCGACGACGACGATCTCGAGCTCGCTCGCGACGGTCTGCGCGAGGAGTGAGTCGAGGCAGTCGGGCAGCAGGTGGGCGCCGTTCCACGACACGACGACGGCTCGCACGCGGCTCGGTCGAGGCGGATCGTGCTTCTCGGTTTCCGGCATGGTGGCGGCAGCGTCCTGGATCGGGGGTCCGTGGCCGGCTGGCCTGCGGGCGCGCACAGTCTAGGGCGAGGGGGCGATTCATCCATTCGGCGCCTTGACTCAGGACAATTCGGACAGGACCGTTTAGGGCCTAGAGGGGCACAGCGGACAAAGGCGACGCCCTGCCATCGAACGTCGGTGAAGGGCAAGCCATGACTGCTCGCGTAGTGACGCGTGTGCGCGGACCTCGGTCGGTCGGGTACCTGGGCGTCGTGCTCGCCGTCGGCGTGGCCGGGCTGGTCGGGGCGCCGCTCGCGCAGGCCGCCACGACGGCTCCGGGGACCATGACCATCTCGGCCGGTTCGGTGCCCGCGGGCAGCACAGGCAACACCTTCACCCTGCGTTACACCGCGCCGGCGGCCGCCGCGGTGTCGGGTTCGGTCGGCATCCTGGTGCCGACGTCCGGCGCCCCGAGCACGGGCTTCCAACCGGCCCCGGCCGGCACGAACGTGACCGTCCAACGGCTCACCTGCACGTCCGCCGCCCTCGCCGGGACCCCGTTCACCACAGCCACCAAGACGAACTACCCCGGTGACGCGCCCGGGACCAGGATCAACATCGTCGCCAACTGCCCTGCGGGGCGCTCCTTCACCGTGACCTACACGGCGGTCACCGCGCCACGCAGCGCGAAGGCGTACACCTTCTTCACGACGATCGGCACGCTGCCCCTCGCCGCCCAGCCGGTCGAGACGGTCGCCGCCCGTGCGGCCACCTCGCTGTACGTCGCCGCGCCGACGACGGCGACCGCCGGCAGCCCGTTCAGCCTGCGCTACACCGCCAAGGACGTCTACGGCAACAACGCGACCAGCTATCGGGGCGTCGTCGGCTCCTCGAGCACCGACCCGGGCGCAACGGTCCTGCCCGCCAACTACACGTTCACGAGCGCCGACAGGGGCACCCACACGTTCGCCGGGGTGATCCTGCGCACGACAGGCAACCAGCGCATCGTCGCGCGGGACACCGTGAACGCCGCCGTCACCGGGTCGGACACCGTCGCGGTCAGCACGGCCGGCCACGCCGCCTTCGTCTGGGGGGCCAACGGCGGTGGCGAGCTCGGTGACGGCACCCAGACCATCCAGCCGACCCCGGTCCAGATGGGATCGGACACCAGCTGGGCCTCGATCGCGGCCGGCCGCACGCACACCGCGGCGCTCAAGGCCGACGGTTCCCTGTGGGCGTGGGGGCACAACGAGCAGGGTCAGCTCGGCGACGGGACGACCACCCTGCGCGCGACGGCGGTGCGGATCGGTACGGCCACCAACTGGGCATCGGTCTCGGCCGGCTGGCGCCACACGCTCGCCGTCAAGACCGACGGCACGCTGTGGGCCTGGGGCTACAACGTGCACGGCCAGCTCGGCGACGGGACCACGACCGACCGGCACTCGCCGGTGCGAGTGGGCACGGACACGCACTGGGCGTCCGTCTCGGCCAGCCGCGGCGACGGCTGGACCGTGGCCAGAAAGACCGACGGCACGCTGTGGGCCTGGGGCAACAACGACTTCGGCAACCTCGGCGTGGTCGGCGACGACCTGTCGACCCCGACGCAGGTCGGTACCGACACGCACTGGGCGTCGGTCGTGGCCGCGTCGCTGGCGACGGTCGCGATCAAGACCGACGGCACGCTGTGGGCCTGGGGGGTCAACGCGGGATCGGGCCCGACCGGCCAGGTCGGCACCGACACCGACTGGACCGGCCTCGCGGGCGGTGAGGACTTCCAGCTGGCGCTCAAGGCCGACGGCACGCTGTGGGGCTGGGGCTCCAACGTCTACGGCCAGCTCGGCGACGGCACCACGGAGTTCCGGGCGACGCCGGTCCGGGTGGGCACCGACATCCGCTGGGCCTGCGTCGCGGCGGGCCTCGGCCACACGGTCGCGATCCGGACCGACGGCTCGCTGTGGTCGTGGGGCGAGAACCGCGATGGCTCGCTGGGCGACGGCACGACCGTCAACCGTTCGACGCCCGGTCCGGTGGGCCCGACCAGCACCCACTGGACGTCCGTCGTCGCGGGCAGCGCCCGCGCGTTCGCGCTTCGGCAATGACCACGTCACCGGGCGGCGTGGCGGACTGACCTCAGCCGAGCGCCGCCCGGTACGCCTGGACGTGCAGCTCAGCGCACCGCTGCCACGTGTACAGCGCGGCGTTCTCGCGCGCGCCCGCCGACAGCTCGTTGTGCCGCGGCCCGACGGCGGCGACCAGTGCCGCCGCGACGTCGTCGGCCGACAGCGCATCGACGAGGATCGCGCCCCGCGCGCTGATCTCCTCCATCGAGGTGCCCGCCGAGGTCACCACGGGCACGCCGTGCGCCATCGCCTCGAGCACGGGCATCCCGAAGCCCTCCCAGGTGGACGGGAAACAGAACGCGCGCGCCCCCGCGTAGGCCCGTTGCAGGTCGGCCTCGTCGAGGCGGCCCAGGAGGTGCGCCCGGCCCGCCGGCAGCTGCGCGACGCGGGCCGCGACGTCGTCGGCCGCGCCGCCCCAGCCGGCGGGGCCGACCAGGACCAGGTCGAGGTCGGGCGCGTCCGCGAGCAGTGCGCCGAAGGCGTCGAGGAGCGTGGCGAGGTTCTTGCGCGGCTCGAGCGTGCCGCACCACAGCACGTACGGCCGGGTGAGGCCGCGGGATTCACGGAACGTCTGCACGTCGGCGCCCGGCACGGCCGGCGCGCGAACCCCGTGATGGATCACCCGGATGCGCCCGGCGTCGATGCCCTGGGCCACGCAGTCCGCCGCGGTCACGGCCGACGGGACGACGACGACGTCGGCCTCGTCGCGCGTGATCGCCAGCGCGCGCCGGAAGAAGGCGTTGCCGCGCGGCGTGAAATGGCTCGGGTCCCGCAAGAACGCGAGGTCGTGCACCGTCACGACGAGCGGCGCCGTGCCGCGCGGGATCGCCCAGGTGGTCGCGTGCACCACCTCGCGGTGTCGCCGCGAGGCCTCGCCCCGGCGGCCGCGGGGCCGGCCGCGGGACCAGAGCTCGTACAGCACCGCGCGGGGCAGCGGCGAGTGACGCACGTCCATCGCGGCGGGCAGCGCGCGCGACCCCGGCCCGGACGCGCGCGCGGCGAGCCCGGTGAGCGAGACGTCGGCGCGTTCGGCGAGAGCGCGGGCCAGCTCGGCGATGTACGTCCCGGAACCACCCGGGGCCGGTTGCCAGAGCTGTTCCACGGTCATCGCCACGGAAAGTCGGGCGGGCTCGGCGGTCACAGGGGGAGCCTAGGCGGTGCTCAGCTCCGGGCGTCCGCGTGCCGATGAGATCGAAAAGACGACGCGCTTGACGGGGCCGTGCTGCCGTCGCCCGACTCCGACACCGCAGGAGCTCTCGTGCGCACCATCTCCGGCAGCCGAGCCGTCGTCCTGGCCGGTCTCCTGCTCGGCTGCTCGGGGCTGGTCGCCTCGGGGGCGAGTGCCGCCGAGCCGGTCACGGTGAGCGTCACCGGGACCATCGACCACGTGGTGCTCGACAACGACGCCGCCGCCGGCGGGCAGCCCGACGACGCCCTGACCAGCACCGAGCCGTTCGTCTTCGTCGACGGGGTGCTGCACCGCCTCCCCGACGGGACGGCCGTCCCGCCCGGACCCTCGGGGCAGGACGTGGTCGTCACGCTCGAGGCGCCGCCCGGAGTGAGTGGTGAGGAGGCGCTCGTGCTCGCGGACGCGGACGTCGCGAGCCCGCAGGCACGCGTCGTGGAGGTCGTCGCCGGTCGTGCACGGACACCGAGTACGCCGACGGCGCCGACGTCATGGGCAGCGCGACGTTCCAGGCCTCGGGCAACCTGAACTCCGCGTTCGCGGACTACCTCGGGTTCGCGCACGTCCAGGCGATCCCGACGAACCTGGACGGGAGCCTGCCGCCGGTGGTCGTGCAGCTCGCCCCGCTGTCCCAGGTGACCGCGACCCGCGCCGTGAAGATCCAGCTGCCTGCCGGGGAGCTCTACGTCGACTTCCGCCCGGCCGTCGGCCGCGACGTGCGGATGCCGGCGTGGGCCGGGGTCCAGGTGCACCTGCGCACCACCGGTGAGTGGGGCGGCCCGGTGACCTATCTGCTCGACATGCAGCCGACCAAGACCACCCCGTTCACCTCACCCCAGCTGCCGGTCGGACCGACCTGGGCGATTCCGGACACCGGCCTGCTGCTGAGCGTGACCACCGTCGGGTCGACGGCACAGATCCAGCTCGCCTCGACCCTGGTGCTCGAGAAGTTCGTCACCCACCTCTACCGGGACCTGCTCGGCCGCGAGCCCGACTCGGTCGGCCTGCACGTGTGGGACCAGCGCACTGCGGGCCGGCCGGTCGCGGTCCTCGGTCGCGAACCACTTCACCTCCTCCGCGGAGTACCGCACCGCGCTGATCCGCGCCGCCTACCTGCACTATCTCGATCGGAGCCCCGACGCGGGCGGCGTCGCGGCCTGGCTGTCGCGGATGGCGGACGGGATGAAGATCCAGGCGATGGAGGGCGGCTTCCTGGCGTCGCCGGAGTACTACTCGCATGCCGGCGGGAGCGACGCCGCGTGGGTGCGCGGGCTGTACGCCGACGTGCTCGGGCGCACCGGCTCGCCGGCCGAGGTGTCCTACTGGGTCACCAGGGTCCGCACCGCCGGGGTCGGCCGCTACCGGGTCGCCATCGGCTTCCTGAACTCGACCGAGCACCTGGGCGCCGTCGTGAACGGCGAGTACCAGCACCTGCTCGGGCGCGCCGCCGACGCCGGCGGCCAGGCGTCCTGGGTCCACCTGATCCAGCTCGGCGCGCGCATCGAGACCGTCGTCGGCGCCATCGCCTCGAGCCAGGAATACTTCGCGAAGCCCTGAGCAGCGCCGGTGGATGACCGTGCTGCGCGGCGCGGATGCGTCCTGCTCGAGGTGAGCTAGCGGTCGGACTTCGCCAGGCGACGGTGCAGCAGCTCCCCGCAGACGGCGGCGCCGGCACCGAGCCCGTCGCCCGCGAGCATCAGGATCCGGGCGATCAGGGCGATGGCGAGGGCGTCCTGCCGGGCGACCAGGGGGGCGAGAACCAAGATCAGCACCGCCTCACGAGCACCCGCTCCGGCGGGCAGGATGACGAGGGCGAACCCGACCGACCAGGCGAGCGCGTAGCTACCCGTCGTCAGCAGGAACAACCCCTCCCCGGACGCGCCGATCCCGCGGGCCAGCAGGTACACCTGCGCCCCGAACATGGCGAACATCAGCACGCACCACGCGGCGCTCTCCAGGACGGCCCGGCCGGTGATCTGTTCGACCGACTCCACGGGCCGGCGCACGAGGCGCGACGCGATCAGGATCAGCCTGTTCAGCACCCGGGGAATCAGCGCGATCACGCCGCCAACGACGACGAAAATCAGCCACCAGTAGGTGAGCAGTGCCCCGCCCGAGCTCGCCGCGAGGCTCACGCCCTG
>NZ_DATCNW010000467.1:0-17670 GCF_036565025.1 Pengzhenrongella sp. | reverse complement strand
CCCGTCGTCGATGACGAGGATCTCGATCTCGTCCACGCCGTCGATGAAGGCGGGGATCGACTCGAGAACCGAGGGCAGGGTCTCTTCCTCGTTGAGGCAAGGGACCTGGATGAAGAGCTTCATGTACGTCCTTCTCAGGTGACGGGCGCCCGAAAGGGATCGCGCGTTCAGCGTGACTGACCGCGCCGCGGCGCGACGGAATTCTAACCGACACCTCGGTCGCTCCTCCCGGAGGCCAGGCCTGGTGTCTCGTGACAGGGCCGGCCAGCCGCGCTCGGTGCCCGACGTCGACGCTCCTCACGGGAGGCTCAGGGACCCTCGATCGCTTGGGTCACACCGTCACACCGTCACACCGATCCAGACCGAGGGAGCAGATGGCGGTCACCGCCCGCTGTCGCTGCGGGCCCACCATGGTGGCTGGGCTCGCGAGGAACTCGTCCGCTGATTCGTCCGACCGGTCCGGATCAGTGCGCCAAGGACACGATCGCGAAGGTGTCGAATCTGCGGACCGCCAACCGCGGGTCTGCCGCAGCCTGTTCGGCGGCGGCGAGTCCGGGCTTCCTGAATTGATCGGGAGTCGGCCACGCCGAAGCACTCCACCGGAGGTCGAAGAACGGAATGACGACGGTGTCGGCGTATCCGCCGGCGAGGACGCGATCAGCGGCGTCGGCGAAATCTGCATCGGCGATCAAGAGCTTGGTCACCGGTTCCGGCCAGAGCGGCCGGGCAGCCGCGAGAGCCTTGTCTCCACCCACGTTGTAGGCGTGCACTCGCAGCATCGGCGCCAGGTAGTTCGCGAGGTAGTCGTTCTCCGACTCCGCGTTCGGGGCGAAGACGACCCGCGAGTCGCGCGGGATCGCGTGGCGCATCTCGGTGAGAACATCACGGTCGAAGGCCCTGACCATCTCGGCGCGAGTGGCATTCGTCTTGATGATCACGGGCGCCTGGGGCGCGATCTCGATCACCGCGAGGACGCACAGTCCGACGGTCGCAAGTCTTCGTACCCCGCGCGTGTCGAGCGCCAGCAGGTACTGCGCGCCCAAGCCGGCGAGGAGCAGCAGAGCGACCCGGGAAACGGCTAGCCATCGGTACGTCGCCCGGGTGGCGTCGAAGCCGGGGACGTGCTCGTACACCCAGGTCGTCGGAAGCTCGAGAACCGCGCTCTTGGCCGGCATCAGGTACGACTCGTACGTGACGGGGATCGTGAGCGGGCCGCGAACCTCGTGCACCTTGAGTGATGGTCCGAGGCTCAGCCCGATCGCCAGCAGAGCGACGAGCGCCAGCGGCACGACCAGCTTCTCGCGCTTTCGCCAGACCAGGAAACCGACCGCGGCGAGCACAACTACGCCCCACCCGAGGTAGTTGTATCGCGCGTTCGTTCCATCGCCCCACAGGAGCTCAGGCCTCACACCCACCCCGGTGAATACGGACCACCAGACCGCGTCCGAGGGCAGCGCGAGCGTGGTGAGATCCGCACCCATGGCCCGGAACAGGTCGATCGAGGACTTCTCCCAGGATCCGGCGCCGGGCACCGCCAGCCGATAGACCAGAAATGCGGCGACGTTGACCAGCATGAATCCGCCGACTTTGATCCACGCCTGCCGGGACCTGATCGCAGCGATGACCAAGAAAGCAAGGATCACGCCGACGGAGAACTGTGCCATGAGAAACGCGTAGCCGTCGAGCGCGAGCATGAAAGCTACCGAAAACCACCAGCCGAGCAGCGCGAGAAGCCGGCTCGCTACCCGCCCGGTCGCGATTCGGTCCGCCAACCTGAGCTGGACAAATATCGCCGCGGGGAGGAGCGCGACCCCCCAGAACGTCGAATTGAAGCCGACCATCCCGACAAGACTCGGGCCGGCGAGATACAGGGTCGCAACCAAGAAAGAAAGGACGCGACCAAGACCTACCCGACGGGCCAGAAGATTCGCTCCCGCGAACGCGACGATCATCAACGAGATGGCGGTGCCGGTATAGGCCCACGCGGCCGTAAGGCCGAGAACCCGAATGAGCACCGAACCTATCGCCACGAACGCGATGCCGTTCGCGATGGAACCTCCGCCGGGGCCCCCGACGAGACCGCACTGGCCATGCGCGAGGTTTCGCAACGACAGCGAGCCACACTCGTCGAGGCCGACCAGGAAGAACCATTCGGTCGTCGAGGAGATCAAGCCCGGCACCTGACCGTGCAACGCCAGCAAGAACGCCACGGCGGCGCCGCTCGCGAGCCCCTGCACCGCCCGTGGTGATCGAATACGTCGAAGGGCGCGCCATGCGCGCGATCGACGCTCGGGCGACCGCGGTGGGCCGTCGACAGCTCGTACGAACTCGTCAGGTGGGAGCTCGCGCTCGGTCACCCGCGGCCCAGGCCTGCGACGGTCATGCTCGCCAGCACGGACTTCAGATGCCCCTCGAACACATCGCCCCCCAGGTTTCGCTCGACGTGCGCGCGACCGGCCTCCGAAACCGCCGTCCAGAGCTCGTCGTCGCGGAAGGCTTCGACGACCCCGTGCGCGAACGCCGCGCCGTCATCGCACACCCAGCCGGTGACACGGTGCTGGATGCTCATGCCCTCGGCCGCGACCGACGTGCCGACGACCGGCACCCCGAAGCTCATCGCCTCACCGACCTTCCCCTTGATGCCCGCGCCGTACCGCAGTGGCGCGATCGCCACGCGCGCCCGGGCGTAGACGTCGTCGAGCTCGGCGACCCAGCCGCGGAAGACCACACCCTTGGGTGCCAGCTCGATCAGGTCCTCCGGCGCCGATCTGCCCACGATGGTCACGACCACCTCGGGGAGCTCCAGGTGGATCAGTGGCAGCACCTCGAGAAGGAACCACCGGATTCCGTCGGCGTTCGGTGGGTGCGCGAAGCTCCCGAGAAAGACGATGCCGGTCCTGTTCGTCGTCCCGGACGCGACCTCGTGCGGTGTGTGGACGTTCGGAACCATGTGGATCCGGGCGTCGGGGACCTCCGCCTGGAGGAACTTCTGCTCGAACGGCGACACGACGATCGTCGCGTCGGCCGCCCGCACGAGCGCGAGCTCGAGCTCGCGGGTCGCGCCGGCGCGCACGAGGCCGGCCTGGTCGCCAGAGAGCTCCGCCTCGCGCTCCTCACGCAGGTGGTGCAGGTCGATCGTGTCGAACACGAACGGCACCCCCGGCAGGCAGCGACGCACCAGGAGCAGGTACGGCCACGCCATCGTGATGCGGCACGCGATCACCGCGGCGATCTGTTCCTTGAGCTCGGCGAACCGGGTCTCCAGCGGGGTGTCTCCGTAGAGGACCTCGATGCCCGCACGCGCGAGCCGTTCGCCCCACACGTCACCGCGGTCGCGATTGTCGGGTACGAACAGCACGCCATAGCCGAGCCGACGCAGCGTGAGCAGCATGCCGTACATGCGGACGGACCCAGAATCCTCGTCGGGGCGGGGGACGTAGTGATCGATCACCACGACGATCCGCTCGCCGCTCCGGCGGCGGGCGGCGGCCGACACCAGGTCGACCTCGTTCGGCAGCTGTTCGGTGAGCCGGTGGGCCCACTTCTGGCGCAGCTTGCGGCGGTTGACCTCCTGGTACGCCTTGATGCCGACGGCCTCATCGGTTCCATGGGTGATGCCCTCGTGGTGGACCACCACCGAGCGGGGCTCGTAGACCACGCGCAAGCCGGCCTCGCGCACGGCGAAGGCGAGGTCGACGTCGTCGTAGTACGCCGGGGCGAAGTACTCATCCAGGTTGCCGACGGCGGCGAGGACCTCGCGGCGGAGCAGGATCGCAGCTCCCGAGCAGTAGTCGACGTCCCGTTGGTAGGTGTACTGCTCGCGTTCGGGATCGTCGAACTTGCCGTAGTTCCACCCCGAGGCGTCGTCGAAGATGATGCCGCCCGCCTCCTGGAGCCGACCATCGGGATAGACGAGCTTCGACCCGACGAGGCCGACGTCGGGCTGCGAGCCGGTCTCGACCAGCGCCTCGAGCCAGCCGGTCGTGACCTGCGTGTCGTTGTTGAGCAGGACGACGTACGTGCCGCGAGATGCCTCGATGCCGGCGTTGACGGCACCGACGAAACCAAGGTTCTTGTCCAGCTCGACAACCCTGACGCCGGCGACCGAGCCGAGCCTCAACCGCGTGTCATCCGGCGACGCGTCATCGACCACGATCACTTCGAACGGTGTGACACCGGCATGCTGCGCAAGCGAGCGCAGGCATTGCTCCGTGACGGACCACTTGCCATGCACGGGCACGACGATCGAGACGGTCGGCCGCTCGCTCGTCGGGAGCACGAGGGAAGGTACGAGGCCGACGGCGCTTCCCCGCAGGGGATGCTGGGCGCGGCGAGCAACCCGGACGACGCCCCGTCCGGCGGTGCCGTACAGGCCGCGCCGCCGGGTCCCCGCCGGCGCGACGCTCTCGACCATCCGGTAGTAGGCAAGCGTTGCCCGATGCGCACGGGAGTTGCGGATCGTGGCGAGCGCCCGCTGATGGCTCGCCACATCGTCGGCCGCCCGCCGCGCCGACGCGAGGCCGAGGTCCCGTTCGACGATGGCCTGCGCGAGGTCGATCCGCAGCTGGTCGAGGGTCGCTCGGAGCTGGGTCGTGTCGCGGATGCGGTCGTCGCGCGACTCCTCGAGCTGCACGGTGACCTCGGCCACCTGCGAGGTGAGCTCACCCAGCTGCACCCGAGCCGCCTCTTCGCCGGCGTCGAGCTCAGCCAGCCGCGCAGTCAGGGCCTCGACATCCCGCCGGTGATCGTCCCTGGCCGCGAGCAGCTCGCCGTCACGGGTTCGCACGAGGTTCGACTGGTCGTGCTCCGCACGCTGCGCGGACCGCACCAGCTCCAGGTCGACGTCGACCAGCACCGAGTGACGCGGTAGCTCGGGGAGCTGCACGCGGGACGCGGCAGCGAGGTAGTAGGTGGGGGCGTACCCGTCGCGGTCGACCCAGTCTTCGCCCCGACGCTCCAGGGCGAGCACGCCCGCGCCACCGGGCTGGTCCTCGTCCACGGGCTGGATCAGCGAACCGACCGCGACGGCCTGTCCCCAGTAGCGGACGTGCCCGAAGTGCGCGTCCAGCAGCTCCCGGAACTCGGCCAGCGAGAGCTCACGGACGTGGTGCGGGTTGTGCTGGTGCAGCTCCTCGGCGTACACGAGCCGGTCGGGCGTCGACGTGAGGAAGACCCCGTCGTCGGCCAGGACGCGACGGACCCCCGCGACGAGCTCATCGTGTTCGGCCACGTGCTCGAGCGCCTCGAAACAGGTGACGACGTCGAAGCTGCCGTCCGGGAAGCGGGAGAGATCGAGCATCGACCCTTCGACGAACTCGAGTCCGTCGACCTCGGAGTACGTCCGCGTGCTGTGGGCGACGGTTGCCGGGTCGATCTCCAGCCCGACGACGCCGCAGGCGCGCGCCGCAAGCAGCGCGGTGCCGTAGCCCTCACCGCTGGCGAGGTCGAGCACGCGCTTACCGTCGACGAGCGCTCGCGCGAGCAGGTAGCGGTGGTAGTGCTCGTAGACGACCTGCAGGTCGCCGGTCCACGGAACGCAGCGCTCCCCCGTCCATTCGATTAGGCGGTCGGTAACCCTGGGCTGCTCTGGCTGCACGAGCCGTTCCTCCGATGTCATGACACCCCGGCGCTGCCGTTCTCAGGCACGTTCGGCGAGCCTACCTGCGCGTTCGAGCCATTGTGGGGGCTTGCTGGGCCTGCGCCCAGGGGCCCGAGACCGTCGCGAAGCGTCACCTCGAAAGCCGACGCGGCGTAGGTGTTCTCGGCGACCTCACGAGCCGAGCGAGCAAGCCTGACCCAGGCGGCGTCGTCCTGGAGCAGCCGCACGACCTCGCTCGCGAACGCGTCGGCGCCGTCGGCGATCAACGTCGTGACGTCGTGCTCGAGCGGCATCCCCTCAACGCCGATGCCGGTCGCGACGACGGGCACTCCGTACGACATGGCCTCCACGACCTTTCCCTTGACCCCGGCGCCGAAGCGCAGGGGAGCCACCGCGACCCGTGCGCCCGCATAGACAGGCGCCAGGTCCGCCACCCAGCCGAGGAACTCGACGCCACTCGGCGCCAACCCGACCAGCCTCGCCGGCGGCCGCCGGCCGACGACCGAGAAGGTGCACGCCGGAAGGGTCAACCGGATGAGGGGCAGGACCTCTGCCAGGAACCAGCCGACGCCGTCGACGTTGGGCTCGTGGTCGAAACCACCCACGAAGACCACTCCGTCCCGGCCCAGGAGCCCGGACGACTCCGGGAACGCGGGCTGCACCAGGGGAATCACCCGCACGTCGGCCCCTGGGACGAGCCGGCTCAGCAGCTCCTGCTCGATGGGCGAGACCACGAACGTCCGATCGCTCGCCCGAACCAGGGCGAGCTCCAGCTCGCGCGTCGCCGTGCTGATCGGCGACGGCGTCGATCGCCCCGCGAGGGCGTCGGCGCGCTCCTCCCGGAGGAAGTGGAGGTCCACCGTGTCGAAGTAGACCGGCGCGTCGGGCAGGATCCGACGCACCATCAGCAGGTACGGCCACGCGACGGTGGCCCGCGCCAGGATGACCGCGGTGACCAGCTCCCCCATCGACTCGAGTCGCGAGTGCAGATCGACAGGACCGAAGAGCACCTCGATCCCGTTGTCCGTGAGGGTTCTGCCGTAGGCACCGCCGCTGTCGCGATCGTGCGGCACGAACAGCACGCCATGACCGTCGGCTCGAAGTGACAACAGCATCTGCAGCAGGCGGACCGAGCCCGCGTCGCGGTCGGGTTTCGGGACGGCGACGTCGACGACGACTACCCACGACCCGGAGACACGCCGGCGAACCGCCCGCAGCACCAGGTCCGCCGCCGGTAGCACCCGATCGTCGTCGGGCGTGGCGTCGGGCACGCGGGGCAGGTCCTCGTCGTGCAGCACCACCACGGCGGCCGGCTCGAAGGTCATCCGCAACGAACCGTTGTCGCCCGCCGAACGGAACTCGACGCAGCCGCTCGGTCCGTCGAGCACCACCTCGGGAATCGCCGCCGTGCGAACCGCGAACACCGCCGCGGAACAACCATCGATGTCGCGTCGGAAGGCGAACTCCTGGGCGGCCGAGCCGTGGTGTTCGCGATATGCCGCGCGCCGACCGCCGGGCAGCAGCGCCACCCCGGCGTGCCGGACCCGACCCTCGGCCGAGACGATGAGGGCGCCGAACGCCATCGCGTCAGGACGCTCATCGGCCGCCCGAACGAGCGCGTCGAGGCTGCCCGCCGCCACCTCCGCTCGAGACGACAACACGACCGCGAGCTCACTCCGGACGGCGCCTGCGCCCGCGGCGAGGCGGGTCGCGGCGGCAACTGGCGAGGGGATCTCTCCATGCACCAGACGGACCCCGGCGACGGTCCGGCGCGCGGCGGCGGCCGCCGTTGCGTGCGAGAGCAGGATCACCTCGTACGGCGTGGTCGGCGGGTGCCGCTCCAGGGCGGCGAGGCATCGATCGACCCCCGCATCGTGCCCGTCGTCGAGGACGATCACACTCACCCGAGGGGCGCCCGACGAGCGAAGGTCGATGACCGCACCGGCGCTCCCCCGCCCGAATAGCGGGCTGCGCGGCCTCCAGGTGAGCCCGCGAACGCCCGCCCGGTAGGCGCGCCGTCGCAGCGAGCCCGCCGGCGCACAGGTCTCCACCACCCGGTAGAAGGCTCGGATCGTCCGCGCAGCTCGTGAGCGCGGGTCGATCGGCTCCGGGTCGGCCGAACTCATCCCACATTCCGCCGCGACGCGTGAATGGCCCGGAGCCCAGCGGTGAAGCGAAACGTCTTCGTCGCACGCAACGCCCTCAGCTCGGCCTCGAGTCGCGCGACCTCCCTGCGAAGCTCGGGCACCTCGGCCAGGGCCTGGTGCATCTCCTCGACCAACTCGTGAGCTCCCCGAGCGGCCGCGACCGCATCCGCCAGCTCCTGGCGGTGCTGCTCGGGCGTGCCCTCGCGCGGTGGCTCAGGCGCCTCATACCCGTTGGTGCTCGTCTGCACCGCTCTCACCTGCGGTCCCTCCTCAGCGATCATCGGTGTGCCGTTGCGATCTCACGTCATCGACCGGGCTCGAGAGTACTCAGCCGAAGCCTGTCACGAACCGGCTGCGCACCGTGGGCGGACGAAGCGCGTGCCTTCTCGACCATGCGTGCGACCCGCCCGGCGTCCTCCACGATCGTCCGCATGGCGCGGCCGGCCGCCTCAACGTCCGGTTCGGCCCACAGGTCAAGGGTCTCTCCCGGTCGAACCGCACTTCGTGGCGTGCGCAGGACGAGGGAGAACGGAACGAGCAGGGCACGGTCCTCGTCGAGGTAGCTCATCGGTGCCGAATACCCTGTTGCCACGATCGGGGTGCCGAACGAGGCCGCATCGGCGAGCGCGACCCCGTACGCGCTGCGTCGGTGCAGCGAGACGATGCAGTCCACTCGCTCGACGACCCTCCCCTCGGCGCCCTCGCCGACCTCGGCCGTCACCAGCACGACGTCGGTCCGGTCGCCCTGCGCGTGCCTGATCATCTCGATCTGGTGACGCGTCAGTGCAGCGTTGCGGACATGGATCAGCAGTCGCGCATCATCCTCGGGACAGAACGCTCGGCGGAACGCGTCGATGGCCGAACCCGGGTTCTGCTGCTCGACATCGGCCCCCGCGTCGAGCGAGAGCAGGAACAACGGGCCCGAGCCGCGAATCTCGTCGAGCCAGGGCAGCTGGTCGGCCGTCGTGACATCGGCGCCTGCCGTCCGGTGCGGCAGGCATACCAACCTCACCGGCCGCTTCGTGCATGTCTTCAACGCCAGCTCGGTGGTGCGGCTGAGCACCCAGAGCTCGTCGAACAGCTCCAGAATGTGGCGCTCATCAGCACCGACCGACGTGTCCGCGGACAACCAGAGTCCGATTCGGTGCCCCGGCCGCCCCGCGAGTGCCTGCACGATGCGATCCTCCGAGAGGTGCTGCGCATCGACGCACACGATGACATTGTCGTGCACCTGATGCGCGCCGACACCGCGGTGGATCCAGAGCGGGAAGGGTCGCCGATCCTCGCGGAGCGGCTCGACGAGCTCGGTCGGAATCCCCGCTCGCGTCGCCTCCCGTGCGACACGGCGCGCCACCGTCCGCGCCTCGCCGGACGGTTCGGGCTCACCGCACGCGACCACCGACCATCCCGAACGTCGCCGCGCACCGTAGTGCCCGCTCCGTGCGGACGATTCGGGCTCACCGAGCCGGTGGTCACGGTAGAAGTCGACGACCGAAGGATCCGTGTCGAGCCAGCGACGCAGGTACCACGATGCTGCTCCCAGGGGCGACGGGAATCTCCTTCTCAGGTCCGGCCTGCTGCGCCATAACCCGATGTCTGCCGGTGCGAGGCGAGCCCACGGCGCGCACTGGACAGGCGTCCTGAGCCAGCGCACCAGGCCGGCGGGGTCGCTGACGGGATGCGCGGGGGGCGGTTGCAGCGGCAAGGCCCCTGTCGTCGCGTCGCGGTACAGGCTCCGCACGACGGGCGTGAGCACGGGACCGTTCTCGAGCGCCGCGAATCGGTAGGGCTGGGTCCGACGACGGTCGTAGTCCTGCTCGTGAAGGGCGTCGGCATACGCGTGGCACAGCTCCCGGAGCACGGGCCGCTCGCTGAGAAGCACGCGCGGCTGGTCGCCCATGAATCGCGAGAGCAGCCAGGGGAACTTCATGTCGAAACCACTGAAATGAAAGAATCGAAGGGGCCTTCCGGACGCGAGAATCTCGCCGTCCGCGCCGCGGGTCAGCGGTCGCTCATGAGCGTTCCAGTAGGCGACGTTCAGACCCGGATCCCGCGAGATCGCGTGCTCGAAGAGCGCCGGGACCCAGTCGATCCACCGTTGGTCCGTGAACAGCGCGTTCTCGAAGTCCACGACCGCGTCCGTGAGAAGGCGCTCATGCCACCACTCGAGGAACTCCGCCGACCGCGTTCCGACCGCGATGAATCCGAGGTTGTAGATCCCGGAATGCATGATGGTCTTCTCTTGGATCTCGAGTCCGTCGCGGGCGATCGGAGCCAGCGCGTGCGGGGTCAGCACCGTCGCGTGCGCCGTCGCTTCCTCGTAGAGGTCGGTCAGGTCGCCGAGGACCAGGATGTCAGGGTCGAAGTAGGCAACCGCGGAGTATCCCCACCTCAGGAGTGCCTGGAGCATCGATGGCTTCAGCGCTGTCGCCAACTCCATGACGGAGTACATGACGACCATCGGCTCGAGGACTGCCGAGTCCAGCCCCAGGTCGTCGAGCAGGCACACGATGCTGGGGCCCGCCTCCACGCGATCGGCCTCGGTGCCGTCGATGATGAGCGTGATGAAATCGACGCCGGGGTTCGTCTTTCGGAATGAGGCCTCGAGCACTCGGGCGTAGGCAACGTAGTTCCGCGCCACGATCGTGCATGCCGCATACGGCACGGAGGGTTGCTCACTCGACATGCGATTCCATCTGTTCCGGCGGACCGGACAATCTCCAGCGTCTCTGACAGCCGACGCCAGCCGGTTCAACCTCGCGAGCGGTGCGGGACCGCAACTGGCCGCGGGACCTTGATCGAGCGCTCGAACGGTGCGTCCCCCGGGTTGCCTCAAGGAGTCTACTGACGAGTCAAGGGCACCACGGCTGCGCGTTCGAAGGTGTCTCGGACTCCTCCGCGGAAAGGGCCTCTGACGCCGGATGGGCTCGGTGTTAATGTCGGATCGTGACCCCGCTCGAGCTGCAGAACTTCGCTCACCTGCGACGTGCCCGGGATCTGATCGACCGTGAGTACGCGCAGCCGCTCGACGTCGCGACCATCGCCCGCAGCGCACTCATGTCGCCCGCGCATTTCTCCCGCCGGTTCCGCGCGGCCTACGGCGAGACGCCGTACGGCTACCTGATGACCCGCCGGATCGAACGTGCGATGGCCTTGCTGCGGGCCGGTGTGAGCGTCACGGACGCGTGCATGGCGGTCGGCTGCACGTCCCTCGGCTCGTTCAGCTCGCGGTTCACCGAGATCGTCGGGCAGACCCCGACCGCCTACCGGAGCCACGAGCACAGCGCGGTCAAGGCCATGCCCACCTGTGTCGCAAAGACGCAGACGCGCCCGGTCCGGAACGCCTCGAGCCGGATCGCGACCGAAAACCCCGCGGCATAGAGTCACGCTCATGACGATCGCGCTCCAGTACTGCAACATCACCGTGACCGATGTCGACGAGTCGATCGCGTTCTACAGCGACGCGCTCGGCCTCAAGGTGCGGGGCGACGTGGCCTCGGGCGGTTTCCGCTGGGTCACGCTCGGCAGCGACGCGCAGCCCGGGCTGGACATCGTGCTCTCGGTGCCGCACGCCGGCCGCTCGCAGGCCGACGGTGACGCGCTGCAGGAGCTGCTCACCAAGGGCGTCCTGCCGATGATGGTGTTTCGCTCCGACGACGTCGACGCGACCTTCGAGACTGTGCGCGCCTCCGGCGCCGAGGTCCTCCAGGAGCCCCTCGACCAGGCGTGGGGCCCGCGCGACTGCGCGTTCCGCGACCCGTCGGGCAACACCGTCCGGGTGGCGCAGGCACCCGCGGCCTGACCTCTGGGTGGGCGAAGTCTGCCGAACAGCCCGCACCGCGACGACGAACGACAATAACGTCCGACTCACGCCCGGAAGGCTCCTGGCGCATCGCGCCTGATCACCCGGGACGTCTTGTGAGCGCTCGTTTCGATCCCCCGCACGGTTGGCCAGAATCGCCCACCGGCACTGCGACGAGGGTGAGCGGCTCCGCACCGCCCAGAGACGCCACGACGGCAAAAGCCATCGGGTGGGGTGGCCTGGCCGTCGTCGTTCTCGTCGCCGCCCTGCGCGGCGGCTTCATTGGTGCCGCAATCATGTTCGGGTTGTACGCACTCGTTGCGGGACTCGTCGCTGTGGTCCGCGGCAGGGCCCGGTGGGCACAGCTGGGCGGCTGGGCCACTGGCGGGGCGGTGCTCGGGGCAGCACTGGTGGCGATGATCGTTGCGTCAGTCACGGCGCGCCGACGTCCTCGCGACGCGGGCCAGCGCGCCGACGTCAGCCGCCCCGACACCGGACGTCGCGGTCGCCATCTCTGAGGCGGACGGCGACCTAGTCCTTGACGTTGTGGAACGTGCCGCGGCGGATCGCCTGGCGGGTGATGACCCCGACGAAGATCTCGTCACGTGCTGGCCGAGCCCGGGGTCGTCGTCGGAACTGGCAATCCCCTGAAACCGTAGAGACCTGATTTTGCTGGATTCGTGCAGCCGGGCTCCCTCTCGCTGCGTAGGTGGCGCGCCCGCAGTTGGGGTCAAGGCTGGCCGCAGGCCACCCGAAGGGCCTGGCCTTGACGCCGGCGAGGACGGGACCACACTCGGTGCGCGGAGCCGGGTCATGCTGCCGATTCGCGCCGCGAACTTGGAGTTGTTGTCGTCGGAGCGCCGAAAACACGACAACGACTCCCCGTTCGGCGCGCGAGCGAGCCCGAGGTCGGCGGGTCGAGGCCATTCGGTGTCGACGGCGGGTCGAGGCCGTCGGTGTCGATGGCGGACTCGGCCCCTGAGCACCGTGGGGTGGGCGGGGCTCAGTGCATCGCTCAGTGCATCCAAAGTGCAGTGAATGAGGCATTTTGGTGCACTTTCGCTGCACTGAGGGCTGCACTGAGGTCGAGTCGGCCGGCTGCCTGGCGACGGCGGCGAGACGTCACGTTGGCAAGTATGTGCGGAGGTTCGCTGCGATGACCCGGTCGAGAAACCGGTCGGGCAGCATGCGCGTCAGGCGGGTCAGGGCAGCGCCGTGCGCCCGCACCGCGCCGACGGAACAATAGTCTGATAGCGCAGTCCCCGATGGCATTCCTTCGCCATCCGTGAACGTTCAGGCCGACTGGACCGCCGCAAGGTTCGCCAGCAGGTCGCCGTCGAGTCTGTGGACCTCGATCTCATCGAGCGCGCGAGCGTGCAGCCGCCGGTAGAACTGCAGGGCCGGCTCGTTGGTGCGCAAGACCCACCACTCGAGCCGACCGCACCCGCGCTGTACGGCCAGGTCCGCGAGGTGACCCAGCAGCGCTCGCCCGAGCCCGCTCCCGCGATGCTCGGGCCGGACGTACAGGTCGTCGAGATGGATGCCCGCCTGGCCCAGCACTGTGCTGTAGGTGGAGTAGAACAGCGCGAATCCGGCAGGCTGCCCGTCGATCGTCGCGACGACGGCCTCCGCTCGCGGTCGAGGGCCGAACAAGGCTTCCGCCAAGTGATGCGGCTGGGCTCGGACCGGACCGGGAAACTCCTCCACCGCCGCGAGGTCGAGGATGAACTGGTGCAGCACGTCGATGTCGCCCGGCTCCGCAGGCCTGATCACCGGCGCTGCGCGGAGGACGTCGATCTCCGAGTTTTCCATGGGACATGGTGCGCTACGAATCAGTTCAGGGACACACCGGCTTCGCCGGCTGAACCGCCGCCGGAACCGTCACCCGCCACGCCGTCACCTCGAAGTCCACCGAGTACCAACCCCGAGGCCCGGCCGGCTGCTGCAAGAACAGCACCGGCTCCTCGGCGGTCCCGAGCTTCTTCGCGGTCGCCCCGGACCCCGCCAGCCGCTGGTCCAGCGGCGGTCCGCCGACCTCCACGTCCGCGGCTACGAACGAGGCGTCGCCCGAGCACGCGGCCACCGTGGCGACATTCTTCGCGGACAGCACGTCGTCGTGCGCGAAGTCGCTCTCCTTGGTTCGGTCGGCGTTGATGAAGTTGTAGCCGAAGCTCATCTCCATCGGCACCGCGAACGCCATCCAGGTGTTCGGGAAGAAGAAGCCCGGGGGGATGCCGGCCGCGTCGGCCGACCAGTACACCGGGGTGCTGGGCTTGCCGACCAGGTCGGCGATCTCGTGCGTCATCGTGTAGGCGCCACGCATGTAGGTGTCCTGCGTCGTCACCCGCAGCGTGGGCGCGGTCGGCGGAACCACCAGGGCGAGCAGCACCAGGCCGACGCCGGCCGCCACGAGCTCGGTCGAGATGACCTTGCCGCCCTTGACGTTGATCCACGAGACCGCACCGCGCACCAGGAGCGTCAGCCCGAGGAACGTCAGGACCGTCAGCAGGGGCAGCACCTCGCTCACGAGGTACCGGTCCCAGTAGAGGTAGAACGAGTGGGTCACCGGGGCACCCATGAACCGGATCGAGTGCAGCTTGATGAAGAAGATGACCGTCAGGCCCGCGGTCATCACCACGGCCTGCTCGGCGCGCTGTCGGACGAACGCGGTGGCCGCAAGGGCCACGACCCCGCCCACGACGAGCCACGAGCCCATCCGCTGCAGGATCGTCCAGACCTGTCCGCCGTCGAGCACCTGCCGCACGACGAAGAAGGCGAGCAGCGCGGCGAGGCCGACGAACACGATCTTCGAGGCCCATTCCCGGCGCCCCTCGACGCCGGCGTGCCCGGCGACCCAGCGCACCAGCACGGTGCCGGCCACGAGGAACACGGCGACGGCGAGCACGAGCACGACCGCCGTCGCCGGCGTCGGGTTGAACAGGCTGAAGTCCTTGATCCGTGCCCAGAGCGACTCCGAGACCATGTCCTGGAACTGCATGACGACGAAGTACGGCCGGATCTTGCTGATGCCGTACCAGTACGCGATGAGCGCGGCGAGGGTGCAGGCCGCGGTCACCTTCCACAGGGCCAGCGCGACGCCGCGCCAGGCGCGCACCAGCAGGACGAGCACGAGCGCGCCGCCCAGCGGGATGAGCAGCATCCCGCCGGAGCCGCGGACCAGGCTGAGCGCGAGCATCGCGACGCCGGTCCCGACGATCGCCGGCAGGTCGCGCCCGCGGTCGGCGCGCAGCACGCGGAGCATGAGGATGAGCCAGAGCAGCAGGATCGGGGCGTTCAGCGACTCGCTGCTCGGGAACGAGGAGTACCAGACGGCGTGCACGCTCACTGCCACGGCTGCGGCGCCCGCGAGCGCGAGCCACCGGTCGGCGCGCAGGGCCATCAACAGCCGGGCCATGGCGAGGACCAGCACGAGCCCGGTGGCCGCCATGCCGATCGTCGTGTGCGCCGGCCCGAACAGGAACGTCGAGACGGCCAGGTAGGACGGGAACAGCGGCGGCCACGACGCGTGCAGCACGCCGGTGCGGACGAACTCGTTGGCCCAGTTGACATAGGCACCCATGTCGCCGACCCACGAGATGAAGTTGACCTCGCGCAGGCGCAGCAGCGCGGCGACCCCGAGCACGCCGAGCCACCCCGCGCCGTAGGCCAGGTCGGTGCGGCTCGCCTGCAGGCGCCTGACCGCGGGCCACATCCGCCCGCGCACGACGGCGACCACGGTCGCGACCCAGGCCGCGACCACCACGCCGAGTCCCCACCACCCGAGCCAGGCCCACGCGGTGACCGCGAGCGGCAGCCACAGCAGGCCGTGGATCGCGGCGTCGACCAGGGCTGCCACCCAGCCGTCGGCCTTCTCGCGGAGCAGTACCGCGGACGGCAGCCCGAGCACGATAAAGATGACCCCGAGTACTGCAGTGGCCCCAGCTACCTCGCGCACTCGAACAAGCCTCTCGTCGTGGGTTTGCGCTGATCGTCCAGCGCCGCACGCCGGACGGTGCGTTCCCCCTGCGAGGCCCGCGTGCGTCAACGCGCGATCCTACGCGGCGAGGCTGGGGGGCGTCCGCGACGCGGTCCACGACACTCCCCGGCGGAGTGTTGACACGGTCCGCAGCGCGCCGAAAGGATCGGACCCGCGAGGGCGCGGCGCGCGACAACGAGGCGTAACGCCGCAGGTGGGACCGACAAACAGGGGTAAATCGTGAGCATCGACGTGCGCAGCGTGGGCGAGCTGGACCTGGCGCGAGCCGGCGCGGAACCGAAGACTCCCTCGCCCAGCGCGTGGGAGGACGAGGTCCTGTACTTCCTGCTCATCGACCGGTTCTCCGACGGGCGGGAGAGCATGCCGTCGTCGTCCCAGCCGCCCGCCGCAGACGCCGACACGCCGCTGTACACCCCTGCTGACAACGGCGGGGCGGTCCAGACCCCGGACGACGCCGACCGGTGGCGCGAGGCGGGGCGGTCCTGGGTGGGCGGCACCCTCGCCGGGATCCGCAGCAAGCTCGACTACCTCGCCGGCGTCGGCATCACCGCGCTGTGGATCAGCCCGGTCCTCAAGCAGAGCCTGACCCCCGTCGCGGCCGGGGTCGCGACGAACTACCACGGCTACGCCACCCAGGACTTCCTGCAGGTGGACCCGCACTTCGGCACGGCTGACGACCTGCGCAACCTGGTCAAGGACGCGCACAACGCGGGGCTGCGGGTCATCCTGGACGTGGTGCTCAACCACACCGGTGACGTGTTCGCCTACCAGGCGGACGCGCCCTGGGACGGCACGGAGCACGCCGTCGCCGGCTGGCGGGACGACGGCCAGCTGCTGCCCTTCACCAAGGAGGCCGCCGCGTCCGCGTGGCCTGACGGCGCGGTGTTCCCGGCCGAGCTGCACGAGCCGAGCACCTTCACCCGGCGCGGGTACATCATCAATTGGGACCACGCCCCGGAGTACGTCGAGGGCGACTTCCAGCGGCTGAAGGACATCACCCACGGCTCCGGCCCGACCGACCAGTACGTCCCCTCCCCGGCACTGCGGGCGCTGACGACGGCGTACTGCTGGTGGATCGCGTTCGCCGACCTCGACGGGTTCCGGATCGACACCGTCAAGCACATGGATCCGGGCGCGACCCGGTACTTCGCGTCCGCCGTGCACGAGTTCGCGCAGTCGATCGGCAAGGACCGATTCTTCCTCGTCGGGGAGATCACCGGCTCCCGCGAGCAGGCCGTGGACACCATGGAGCTCACCGGCCTGGACGCCGCGCTCGGGCTCGCCGACGTGCAGGCCCAGCTCGAGGCGACCGCCAAGGGCTTGGGCGACCCGCGCGGCTACTTCGACCTGTTCCGCAACTCCGCGCTGATCGGCAAGGAGTCGCACACCTGGCTGCGCAACACCGTCGTGACCTCCTACGACGACCACGACCAGGTCCGCAAGGGCCCCGTGAAGGCACGCTTCTGCGCGGACGACGACGGCCCCGCGCTTGCCCTCGCGGTGCTCGCCCTGAATGCCACGACGCTGGGCATCCCGTGCGTCTACTACGGCAGCGAGCAGGGCCTGGACGGCACCGGCGGCGGCGTGGACGCCGACCGGTACATCCGGGAGGCGATGTTCGGCGGCAAGTTCGGGGCCTTCCGCAGCCGGGGCCGGCACGTCTTCGACGTCGCGAACCCGCTGCGCCGCGAGCTCGCCGCGGTGCTCGCCGTCCGGCACCAGGAGCCCGCGCTGCGCCGCGGCCGGCAGTATCTGCGGCAGATCTCCGGGGACGGGGTCACGTTCGGCTTCCCGTCCGCGCTCGGCGGCGCACGGGTGCGCAGCATCATCGCCTGGTCCCGCCTGCTCGCGGGCCGGGAGGTGCTCTGCGCGATCAACAACGACCCGCACGCCGCCCAGGGCGCCTGGGTCACCGTCGACGCCGAGCTGCACGACGTCAGCGACACCCTGAGCTGCCTGTACCGCAGCGACAACGGGCCACGCACCCCGCTCACCGTCGTCGCCGGCGACCGGGTTGCCGTGCGCCTGGACCTGCCGCCCGGCGGCGTAGCGATCTACGCCCGCTGACCCCCACCCCAACCGCAACCCGCAACCCGCAACCCGCAACCCGCAACCCGCAACCCGC
>NZ_DATCNW010000466.1:0-1760 GCF_036565025.1 Pengzhenrongella sp. | reverse complement strand
CCCAAGGAGTACAAGCCGCTGTCGGAGAATCCGGATTTCTTCGAGACGACGTGTCCCGTTTGTGGACGCGCGGCGCGGCGCGAGACGGACACGATGGATACGTTCATCGACTCCTCCTGGTACTTCTTGAGATACGCGAGCCCTAAGGATGCGAAGGAGCCGTTTGACACGGAGCTCGCCAACCACTGGATGGCTGTCGATCAGTACACGGGTGGCGTAGAGCACGCGATTCTGCACCTGCTCTATTCGCGATTCTTCGTCAAGGTGCTGCACGACGCAGGCATGCTCGATATTTCGGAGCCGTTTACCCGGTTGTTCAACCAGGGGATGGTCAAGCGGTTCGGGCAGGTGATGTCGAAGTCGGCCGGCAACGGGGTGTCGCCCGACGAACTGGTGGCCAAGCAGGGCGCGGATGCAGGACGCATCTACGAGATGTTCATCGGTCCGCCTGAAGAGGATGTCGAGTGGACCGACGCTGGACTCAACGGAGTGGTGCGATTTCTGCAGCGCGTATGGCGTTTGGTTTTGGAACCGGACTCGATCGTCGTCGAGGGCAGCGGTGCGGAGGCGATGCTTTTGCAACGCAAGGCTGCGCAGACGGTCAAGAAGGTCACTGAGCATTTCGACGAGCTGCGTTTCAACACGGCGGTTGCGGCGTTGATGGAACTGGCGAATGCGATGCAGGGGTATTTGCAGAACGGCGGCGCGCGAGACGCCACCTGGGACTCGACGGTGCGCGTTTTGGTGAAGTTGCTCAACCCTCTCGCGCCGCATATGTGCGAGGAGATGTGGGAGAAGCTTGGAGAGGGCGGCATGCTGGCCGACTCCTCCTGGCCTGAGTACGACGCGGAGGCGGCGGCCGTGCCGGAGGTGACGGTGGTTGTGCAGGTCGATGGCAAGCTGCGCGATCGGCTCACCCTGCCGGTGGGCACTCCGGAGGAGGCGGTGCTCGCTGCGGCGCTCGCGAGCGAGCGGGTGCGGGCGGCGTTCAACGGTCGGCAGCCGTCGAAAGTGGTGTTCGTCCCCGACCGGTTGATCAACCTGGTCCCGTAGGAGGGGTCTGCGCTTCTTGCGCTAGGCGGCCGCTCTCATCCCGGTGTCGACGATGAAGTCGGCGACGATCGAAGTCCCGGCCTTCACCTCGAGTGTTTGTGGACCGCTGATGATTCGGGCGATAGGCGCGGTCGCGACGCTCCAGGTCCCGATGGGCAGGTTGATCGAGTAGGCTCCGGCGGAATCGGTCTTAGCGACAAAGCTGGTGTTGCCGTTGGTGAAAATGAGGCCGAGCCCAGAGAAGGGTTGCTGCCCGCAGGTGGAAGCTGAAGCCGCGGGCGGACATGGGACCAGGGTGGCGGGACACGGCCGGCTGTCCGGCTGGACCGGCCCACCACAGCCGGAGGCCGTCACCAGGCCGTGCACGGTGCCGGTCTCGTTCGCCGGTCCAGGGAAGCGATAGCCGCCGCAGGCGGCGGTCGCGATCAAAAGTCCGACCAGAAGGGCGATTCTCATCGAGGACGAAACGCCGCCCGGCCCCACGAGGTCACGCTCCGACCTTCAATCCACCGCCGTTCGCGTAGTGTTGGTGCGCCGCGAAGAACGGCTGGCGGCCGTCCGCGCAGTGTTGGTAACCAGGCGATCCCGAGTAGCCAAGCGGTAAGGCAGGGGACTTTGGATCCTCGACCGAAGGTTCGAATCCTTCCTCGGGAACCAGGCTCTCGCGCACCCGTTAACAGGCTGGGTACCGCGACACACGCCGCCTG
>NZ_DATCNW010000465.1:0-11751 GCF_036565025.1 Pengzhenrongella sp. | reverse complement strand
GCCGAACTCGGACACTGCAGTGTCCGAGTTCGAGGCAAGCCTCCGAGTTCGGCGAGGGGTTGGGTGGCTTTCGACGCGTCGAGGCGCGTCGGCTGTGGTCGGCCCAGCCGCGGTCTCGGCCTCGTCAGCGGCTCTGGCTGTGTCGATGGCGCCGTCGCGAGGACCCGCGCTCCGCCGTCTCGGCGCGAACGGCCGCTCGGGTAGAGACCCGCCGCCCCGCACGCGAACTGGGAGTTGTTGCTGATTCTCTCGTCGAGCGAGGACAACAACTCCCAGTTCGCGAGTGATTCGCGCGTGCGCGACCCAAACGCGAGATCCGATGACGCGAACTGCGAGTTGTCGTCCCAGCGATCGCGCGTTCGAGACCTGAGCCCGCCCACCTACGGTGTTGACGGGCCGAGCCCGCGTCGACACCGCCGAGGACCTCGCGTTCGCCGCCGCCGAGCTCAACGCACGGCCCCGCAAGACACTCGGCTTCAGAACGCCAGCCGAAGCCCTCGCAGCCCCACTCTCGACAGATCAACCAACCGGTGTTGCGACTGCACCTTGAATCCGCCCGTCGCGGGCGGACAACAACTCCCAGTTCGCGAGCCGTTCGCGCGTTCGCGACGTGAGGGGACGGGGCCGTGATGCCGAAGAGCCGCTCGGCGGCGGCGGGCTGACGACCAGATCGAACGCCTGTCGCGCGATACTTGGACGTGATCAACCTGCGCGAGCTGACCGAGCCGATCGTCCAGGCACCCATGGCGGGGGGACCGTCGACGCCCGAGCTTGCTGCGGCGGTGAGCTCCGCAGGGGGTCTCGGGTTCTTGGCGGGTGGGTACCGGAGTGCCCAGCGCCTCGCCGAGGACATCGCCACGACGCGAACGCTCACGAACGCGCCGTTCGGCGTCAACCTGTTCGTGCCGCAGCCGTCCGTCGCCGACCCCGCGGCGCTGGTCGCCTACCGGGCCGAGCTGGTCGCGGACGCGGAGCGATACGGGGTGGCGCCGGGCGAGATGCGCGAGGGCGACGACGACGACTGGGCCGGCAAGCTCGACGTGGTGGAGTCGTCCCGACCGGACGTCGTGTCGTTCACGTTCGGTCTCCCCTCGCCCGAGGTGGTGGCCCGGCTGCACGTCGCCGGCGTGGGCGTGGTCTGCACGGTCACGTCGGCGCTCGAGGCGGCCGCGGCGATCGGGACGGGAGCGGACGCCCTGTGCGTCCAGGGACCCGACGCCGGCGGTCACCGCGGCACGATCGACCCGGCCGCGACGCCGCCCGTGCAGCGCCTCGAGGACCTCCTCCAGGACGTCCTCGCGCTCACGCAGCTTCCGCTGATCGCCGCCGGCGGGCTCTCGTCCCGCGCCGACGTGGACCGCGTCCTCGCCGCCGGCGCGGTCGCCGCGCAGGCCGGCACGGCATTTCTGCGGTGCCCCGAAGCGGGGACCAAGCGAGCCCACCGCGAGGCACTGGATTCGCCGAGTTTCACCGAGACGGCCATCACCCGCGCATTCTCCGGACGTTACGCACGCGGGCTGGTCAACCGGTTCATGCGCGCGCATGACGCGACCGCGCCGCTCGGCTATCCGGAGGTCAATCAGCTGACCGCTCCGCTGCGTGCCGCCGCAGCAGCGGCCGGCGATCCCGACGGCCTGAGCCTGTGGGCGGGCACGGGGCACCGGCAGGCCCGGGCCCTTCCGGCGGCCGACGTCGTCGCGATGCTCGCGCCCGACGCGCGGGCCCGTCGGCGCCGCTAGACAACCTCGAGCGGTCGGATCACGACCTCTCGGTGCGCAGCCGGTACCGGAGCTCGGGCCTGCCCGCGCCGCCGTAGACCGGCTCGCGCTCGCAGCCGCCGGTGACCGTCAGATGCTCGAGGTACCGGCGGACGGTCACCCGGGACGCGCCGACCACCTCCGCCGTCTGCGCCGCGGTGAGCCCCTCGGGCGCGGCGACGAGCGCGGCGCGCACCGAGCTGAGCGTCTCGGGCGACATGCCCTTGGGCAGCACCGCCCCGCCCGGGTCGCGTAGCGCGGCGAGTGCGGCGTCGATCTCGCCCTGGTCGGTGACGTCGCGGCGGCCCGCGGCGGCCGCCCGGTAGGACGCGTAGTGGTCGAGCTTGGCGCGCAGCATGGCGAACGTGAACGGCTTGATCAGGTAGTGCACGGCGCCGTAGCGCACCGCCGCCCGGACCGACTCGAGGTCACGCGCGGCGGTGACGATCATGACGTCGGGCGCGTCGGGGAGCCCCTGGATCGCGCGGGCGACCTCCAGGCCGTGCATCCCCGGCATGGACAGGTCGAGCATCACCAGGTCGATCCCGCCGGCGACGACGCGCGCGATCGCCGCCTTGCCGTCGTGCGCGACGTCGATCGTGGTGAATCCCGGGACGCGGTCGATGAAGACCCGGTGGGCGCGGGCGACCACCGGTTGGTCGTCCACGACGAGCACGCGGATCACGGTGCCTCCTCGATCGGTTCGGCGACGGCGCCGACCGGCGTGATCGCCGGCCGCTGCGGCATCGGCACCGGAAGTCGCACGGTGAAGCATGCCCCATGCACGCGCCGAACCTCGATCGTCCCGCCGAGGCGGCGCACCGTGCCCTGCACCAGGGCCAGACCGATGCCCCGGCCCTGCGGGCGGTCCTCGACGTCGGAGTCGGACTTGGTCGTCCAGCCGCGGGTGAACGCGTGCCGGACGAGGTCCGCGGGCAGACCGGGCCCGGAGTCCTCGACTTCGATCACGAGCTGGTCGCCGACCTGCCGCCCGCCCACGCGCACCCACCTCGGCGCGGGCGCGTCCGCGGCGGCGTCGATCGCGTTGTCGACGAGGTTCCCGACGATCACGACGAGGTCGCCGGGCGTGAGCCCGGTGGTGGGGATGAGCGTGTCGGGCGCGAGCTCGAAGCTCACCCCGCGCTCGTCGGACTGGGCGGCCTTGCCGAGCATCAGCGCGGCGAGCGGCGGCTCCTCGACCGCCGACGTGACGAGGTCGACGAGCGCCTGCGTCTGGACGAGGGTCGCCGTCGCGAACGCGACCGCCTCGTCGTGCTCGCCGAGCTCGACGAGCATGACGACCGTGTGCAGGCGGTTGTCCGCTTCGTGCGCGCGGGCCCGCAGCGAGTCGGTGAAGGTGCGCAACGAGTCGAGCTCGCCGGTCAGCCGGACGAGGTCGGTGCGGTCGGAGAGGGTCGTGACCCAGCCGAGCGTGCCGCCGTCGTCGAGCGCGGCGGCCTTCTGCGTCACGACCAGGGTGCGCGACGCCGTCGGGTAGACCTCGCCGTCGCAGTCCCGCCCGGACGACATCAGCTCGCCGAGCCCGGCGTCCAGGCCCAGGCTCGCGATCGCAGCGCCCGGCGTGACCTGCGGGGCATCGAGCAGTCGGCGGGCCTCGTCGTTGCACAGCACCACCGTCCGGTCGTGGCCGATCAGGATCAGCCCGGAGCGCACCGAGTGCAGCAGGGCGTCGTGGTAGCTGTGCAGCCGAGCGAGCCCGACGGGGCCCAGCCCGTGGGTCTGCTGGTGCAGCCGGCGGGCCATCAGCGCGGCGCCGAGCGTCCCGAGCGCGAGGGCGCCGAGGGCGAGCAGCCCGAGCTGGAGGGCGCTCGCGCGGACGGCGTCGGCGATCGAGGTGAGCGGTACCCCGGCGGACAGCAGCGCGACGATGTGGCCGTCGCCGTCCCGCACCGGCGCGACGACCCGCACCGAGCGACCGAGCGTGCCGGTGTAGTCCTCGACGGTGATCCGCCCGTGCTGCGCGCCGGTGATCGTGCCCTGGAACTTCCCGCCCACCTCGGCCGGGTCGGGGTGGGTGTAGCGGATGCCGTCCGGGCTCATCGCGACGAGGAAGCCGATGTCGTTCGCTGCGCGCACCCGCTCGACCGGCCCGGCGAGCGCCGCGGCCGGATCCGGCCCGAGGACGGCGGCGAGCATCGCCGGGTCCTGCGCGACGGTCAGCACCGTGGCCCGAGCCCGCGCGATCGCCTCGGCGCGCGCCGAGACCTGAGCCTGGCGCACCGCGAGGGCCCAGCCCGGCACGACGACGGCGAGCAGCAGCACCAGCTGGAGGACCAGGATCCGACTCGCGAGGCTCCGGCGGTCGCCGGAGGAGGTTCGAGCACGCTTCATCACGCGATCAGTATGACCAAAAGAACTGGGTCCCCACGCCTGTGAGGACGGTTCTCGTCGCGAGAACAACGACCAAAAGCCTCTGCGGAGGCAGCACGGGACAATGGTCCCCAAGCCGGTCCTTCCCGTTACCTAGCGTTATGCCTACCAAGCCTCACCGGCGTCGCTAAAGGCTCATGAAAGGCCGCGCGGAAATGTCCAACGACATCGCAGTACCAAATCTCGCCGACGACCCGCCCATTTCTTCCGGCAGCGGCGCCAGCACTCCCGCCGCGCCGACCCTGCCCGCCGCGCCGGCCCCCTCGCGGCTGCGTCCCGTCTCTCTCGGCCGGCTCGCCATCCCGTTCGCGGTGGGCATCGCGCTGTGGTTCGTGCCGGCCCCCTCGGGCGTGGACGCCGCGGCCTGGCACCTGTTCGCGATCTTCGTCGCGACCATCGTCGGGGTCATCGCCAAGCCGCTGCCGATGGGCGCGGTCACCCTCATGGGCCTGGCCGCCACGATCGTCACCGGCGTCCTTGCGCCCGAGGTCGCGTTCTCCGGCTTCTCCAACACCACGATCTGGCTGATCGTCGTCGCTTTCTTCATCTCGCGCGGGGTCATCAAGACCGGCCTCGGCAACCGCCTCGGCCTGTTCTTCGTGGCCAAGCTCGGTAAGAGCACGCTCGGTGTCGCGTACGGCCTCGCGGCCACCGACCTCGTGCTCGCGCCCGCCATCCCGTCGAACACCGCGCGGGCCGGCGGCATCATCCAGCCGATCATCCGCTCGATCTCGATGAGCTACGGCAGCGCGCCGGGACAGACCGCACGCCGCGTCGGCGCGTTCCTCACCTCGACCGCCTTCTACGTCAATGCGGTCACCTCGGCGATGTTCCTCACCGCCATGGCCGGCAACTCCCTCGCCGCGCAGCTCGCGGGCGACCAGGGCGTCAAGATCACCTGGGGCGGCTGGGCGCTCGCCGCCATCGTGCCCGGGATCGTCTCGCTCATCGTGGTGCCGCTCGTCGTCTACCGCGTCTACCCGCCCGAGCTGAAGAAGACCCCCGAGGCCGCCTCGATGGCCACGTCGGCGCTCACCGACCTCGGCCCGATGTCCAAGGCCGAGAAGGTCATGGCCTCCACGATCGTCCTGCTGCTCGCGCTGTGGATCTTCGGCGACATGCTGTTCGGGATGTCGGCGACCACGACCGCCATCGTCGGCCTCGTCGTCCTGCTCGTCTCCGGGGTACTGACCTGGGAAGACGTCACCATGGAGAAGCAGGCCTGGGACACCCTGGTCTGGTTCGCGGTGCTGGTCATGATGGCCACGCAGCTCAACGAGCTCGGGCTCATCCCGTGGCTGAGCCACCAGATGTCCGGTGTCGTGTCCGGGATGGGCTGGGTCAACGCGTTCATCCTGCTGACCCTGGTGTACTTCTTCTCGCACTACCTGTTCGCCTCGAACACCGCCCACATCTCGGCGATGTACGCCGCGTTCCTCGCCACCGCGATCATGGCCGGCGCGCCGCCGATGATGGCGGCCCTGGTTCTCGGGTTCATCTCCAACTTGTTCGCGTCGCTCACCCACTACTCGTGCGGCCCCGCGCCGGTGCTCTTCGGAGCGGGCTACGTACCAGTGGGACCCTGGTGGCGTACAGGTTTCCTTGTCGCAATCGTCAACATCGTCATCTGGATGGGTATCGGGGGCGTCTGGCTGAAGGTCCTCGGCATGTGGTGATCTTCACCTGATCGCCTGAACTCCCGAACCATCCCGAAACGATTTCTCGGAAGGATCGATCATGACCACCGACATCAGCACCGCACCGGCCACCGGCAACGAGCCGCAGTTCCGCATCGAGCACGACACCATGGGCGACGTCCAGGTGCCCCTGAACGCCAAGTACCGCGCCCAGACCCAGCGGGCCGTGAACAACTTCGCCATCTCGGGCACCGGCCTCTCGCGCCACCACATCGCGGCGCTCGCTCAGATCAAGCGCGCGGCGGCGATCGCCAACAACGAGCGCGGCCTGTTCGACGACAAGGTCGCCGCGGCGATCGTGTCCGCTGCCGACGAGGTCATCGCCGGCAAGTGGGACAAGGACTTCCCGATCGACGTGTTCCAGACGGGTTCCGGCACGTCGTCGAACATGAACGCCAACGAGGTCCTCGCGACGCTCGCCACCGAGCGCCTGGGCAAGCCCGTGCACCCGAACGACGACGTGAACGCCTCGCAGTCCTCCAACGACGTGTTCCCGGCGTCGATCCACATCGCCGCGACCGAGGCCGTCCTCACCGAGCTCGTGCCGGCCCTCGAGCACCTCGCCGCGACGCTCGGCACGAAGTCGACCGAGTTCGCCGACGTCGTGAAGTCCGGCCGCACCCACCTCATGGACGCCACGCCGGTGACCCTCGGCCAGGAGTTCGGCGGCTACGCCGCGCAGATCTCCTACGGCGTCGAGCGCGTGCTCGCGGCGCTGCCGCGGCTCGCGGAGCTGCCGCTCGGCGGCACCGCCGTCGGCACCGGCCTGAACACCCCGCCCGGCTTCCCCCAGCGGGTCATCGCGCTCATCGCGGAGACCACCGGCCTGCCGTTCACCGAGGCGCGCAACCACTTCGAGGCCCAGGGCGCCCAGGACGCGCTCGTCGAGACGTCCGGAACGCTCCGGACGATCGCGGTCTCGCTGGTGAAGATCTGCAATGACCTGCGGTGGATGGGTTCGGGGCCGAGGACCGGCCTGGGCGAGATCAACCTGCCCGACCTGCAGCCCGGCTCCTCGATCATGCCCGGCAAGGTCAACCCGGTCATCCCCGAGGCCGTCGTCCAGGTCGCGGCCCAGGTCATCGGCAACGACGCGGCCGTCGCGTTCGCCGGCGCGGCGGGCACCTTCGAGCTCGTCGTGACGATGCCCGTGATGGCACGAAACCTGCTCGAGTCGATCACCCTGCTCGCGAACGCCGCGACCCACCTCGCCGACAAGTGCGTCGCCGGGATCGTCGCGAACCGTGAGCGCTGCCGCCAGCTCGCCGAGCTGTCCCCGTCGATCGTGACGCCGCTGAACCGGCTGATCGGCTACGAGGCCGCCAGCAAGATCGTCAAGCACTCGGTCGCGAACAACCTCACGATCCGCGAGGCCGTGATCGCGCTCGGGTACGTCGAGCGCAACGAGCTCACGACCGAGCAGCTCGACAAGGCGCTCGACGTGCTCGCGATGACAGTTGCGCCGACGGTCTCCTGATGCACACTCTGCGCGCAGATATCGCGATCATCGGTGGCGGCGGGGCCGGCCTTCGGGCGGCCATCGCCGCGGCGACCACGCACCCCGAGATGGACATCGTGCTCATCTCGAAGGTGTACCCGATGCGGTCCCACACGGTGGCCGCCGAGGGTGGGGCGGCCGGCGTGGTCGGCGAGGGCGACTCGATCGAGAAGCACTTCGCCGACACCGTCTCGGGCGGGGACTGGCTGTGCGACCAGGACGTCGTGCAGTACTTCGTCGAGCACGCCACCGAAGAGATGTACCAGATGGAGCGCTGGGGCTGCCCCTGGAGCCGCCAGGACGACGGCGAGATCGAGGTCCGTCGCTTCGGCGGGATGAGCCAGCCGCGGACGTGGTTCGCCGCGGACAAGACCGGCTTCCACATGCTGCACACGCTCTTCCAGACGTCGCTGCAGTTCCCCAAGATCACCCGGCTGGACGAGCACCTCGCCATGGAGCTCGTCGTGAACGACGGCCGCGTCGCGGGCGTGCTCACGTACAACCAGCGGGACGGCTACCCGGTGCTCGTCGAGGCCGGCGCCGTGATCATGGCGACCGGCGGCGCTGGTCGGATCTACGCGCAGAACACGAACGGCTCCATCGTCACGGGTGACGGCATGGCCATGGCGTACCGCGCCGGGGTCCCGCTGCGGGACATGGAGTTCGTCCAGTACCACCCGACCGGCCTGCCCGGCTCCGGCATCCTGATCACCGAGGGGTGCCGGGGCGAGGGCGGCGTGCTGCTCAACAAGGACGGGTACCGCTACCTGCAGGACTACGGGCTCGGCCCCCAGACCCCGGTGGGCTCGCCCGAGAACAAGCACATGGAGCTCGGGCCGCGCGACCGCCTCTCGCAGGCGTTCTGGCACGAGCAGCAGGCGGGGCGCACGATCTCCACGCCCCGCGGCGACGCGGTGAACCTCGACCTGCGGCACCTCGGCGCCGCGTACCTGCACGAACGCCTGCCGCTGATCTGCGAGCTCGCCGAGCGCTACATGGGCATCGACCCCGCCAAGGAGCCGATCCCCGTCTGCCCGACGGCGCACTACACGATGGGTGGCATCGCGACCGACGTCACGACGGCGACCGCGCTGCCGGGCCTGTTCGCGGTCGGCGAGTGCGCGTCCTCGGGCCTGCACGGCGCCAACCGGCTCGGGTCCAACTCCCTCGCGGAGCTGCTCGTGCTCGGCAAGGTCGCGGGCGAGCAGGCCGCGGCGCTGGCCTGGAGCGAGCCCGTCGGACCGTCGGTCGAGGTGCGCCGCGCCGCGGAGGACACCGCGAACCGGTATCTCGCAATGATGGGTCGGGGCACGCAGAAGCCCGCCGAGATCCGCGCCGAGCTGGGCCGCGCGATGGACGACGGCGTCGGCATCTTCCGCACCGCGGAAGGGATGGCCGCCACCGCGGCGATCATCGCGGGCCTGGCGGAGCGCTACAAGGACGTCCAGGTCGTCGACACCTGCCCCGTGTACAACACCGACTGGGCGACCGTCGTCGAGCTGGGGGCCATGCTCGACGTCGCCGGCGCGATGGTGCACTCGGCCATCGCCCGCGAGGAGTCCCGCGGGTCGCACAAGCGGCTCGACGAGGGCTTCGGTGAGCGCGACGACGAGAAGTTCCTCGCGCACACCCAGGCCTGGTTCACGGCCGACGGCGTGCCGGCGATCACCTACCAGCCGGTCGTCATCACCACCTCCCCGCCCGCCCAGCGGGCCTACGGGGCCGCGGGAGTCGCTGCCACGGCCGCGAAGACGGCCGACACGATCACACTTGGAGCGGCGAAATGAGCGACCAGCACGCGTGCGGGTCCGCGGGATCGTGCGACAACGCGGGCGGTTGCGGTTCCGGCGGGGGCTGCGATGGCGGCGCCGAGGCGTCGGGCTGCGCCTGCGGTGGCGGTGAGAGCGCTCCCAAAGTTGACTCCGGCGCCGCGCGGGTCCTCGGCACGATCACCCTGCAGGTCCAGCGCTACCGCCCGGACCGGGACAAGGTGCCGTACCTGCAGGACTACGAGGTGCCGTGGGGGCTGGACACGTCCGTCCTGGACGCGCTCACCTGGGTCAAGGACAACCTCGACCCGTCCCTGACGTTCCGCTGGTCGTGCCGGATGGCGATCTGTGGCAGCTGCGGGTTCATGCTCAACGGCAAGCCCCAGCTCGGCTGCGAGCACTTCGTGCGCGACTTCGCGCCGGGTCCGCTGCGCATCGAGCCGCTGGAGAACTTCGCCGTCGAGCGCGACCTGGTGGTGGACCTCGAGCCGTTCATGTCCAAGCTCCAGGCCGTCAAGCCGTTCCTCATCCCCGATGAGGACGAGCCGCTGGACGGGCCGGGAAACCGCCAGACGCCCGAGCAGATGCTCGCGTACCACGACTACGCGATGTGCATCAACTGCATGCTCTGCTACTCGGCCTGCCCGCAGGTCGGTCTCGCGACCGACTTCCTCGGCCCGGCGGCTGTGACCGCCGCAGTCCGTTACAACAAGGACTCGCGCGACCACGGCGAGGCCTTCCGGCTGCCCGTCCTCGACTCCGAGGACGGCCTGTGGCCGTGCACCTTCGTGGGCGCCTGCTCGACGGCGTGCCCCAAGGGCGTCGACCCGGCCGCTGCGATCCAGCAGGCCAAGGCCGCCGTCGCGAAGGACTGGGCGACGGAGTTCGTCATGCCGTACCGCGGGTCGGACAAATGAGCGCCACCAACCCCGAGCAGCACAACGCGTTGTTCGCGGAGCTGCATGCGCCGGTGGGCCGGGCCAGTGCGCGGGTGCCGTACCGGGCACCGATGTCTCCGTGGTGGTTCCTGAAAACGCGTGAGTATCGGTCGTATGCGTTGCGGGAGTTCTCGTCCGTGGTGGTCGGGTTCTTCGTGGTGGATCTGGTGGCGGGGCTGGTCTCGATGAATCGGGGGCCGGTGAGCTGGGAGTGGTGGGTCTCGATGCAGACCCGTCCGATCAATCTTTTGTTGACGGCGTTGGCTGTCGTGATGAGCCTGGTGCATGCCACGACGTGGTTCGAGGCGACGCCGAAGATCATCAAGATTCGTCGTGGTCCGCGGTATGTGGCGGATGGCTGGGTGGTGGCGCTGCATTATGTGCTGCTGGTGGCGTTCGCGGTGTTGATGTATTTCTGGCTCGGAGGTCTGTGATGCGTCAGTGGGAGGGGCGGACGAACGAGCCGCTGCTGTGGTCGTTGTTCGGTGGTGGGGGCATGCTCGCGGTCTTCACGATGCCGGTGCTGGTGATCGTGTTCGGCGTGCTGGTCCCGTTCGGTGGTTTCGGTGGAGCGGCGGGCTCGTATGAGCGGATGCATGGATTCCTGACGAACCCGTTGGTCTCGTTCGGGGTGTGCGTCGCGCTCGGTCTGGTGCTGTGGCACTGCTGTCACCGGACCTATCACGCGCTGCACGACCTGGGACTTCATCCCCCCGAATTTGTCCGCGCAGTCATTTACGGTATTGCCATGCTCACCCCCGCGATCGGCTACTCGCTCTGCCTCGCGTCATGACGGCCCGTCTCGCCGGGCTCCCGACGACGACCGCCCGTCGCGTGCGCGGCGCGGTACGCGACGCCACTTTGGCGGCGTCGGTGCACAACAGCCAGCCCTGGCGGTTCGTCGTGTCGGGCTCGCGCGTGGAGGTCTGGCTCGACCCGCGGTCGCGTCCGACCGTGATCGACCCGGACGGCCGGTGGACGCTCGAGTCGCTCGGCGCCGCCGCGGCCAACCTCGAGCTGGGGCTCCGCTGCCGGCTCGAGCGCCCCGTCCGCCTCGACGTGTTGCCGGGCATGGACGCGCCCGACGTGTCCCGCGCGCTGCGCGGACCGCGCCGCGAGTCGGCCCGGACCCCCGTCGCGATCGCCAGCTGGGGCCCGTCGCCCGAGCCGGCGACCGTGCTCGAACGCAACCTGCACGCCGCCGTCGGGCACCGGCACACGACCCGCGGGCCGCTCTACGGAGAGCTCACGGTCGAGGACTGGAACGCGTTGAATTACGTCGTTCGGTCCAGCCCCGACGACGGGTCGCGGCTGGACTCGGTGCGTCCGGACGCGGCCCAGACGGCGGTGCTGCTCGAGATCACCGCCGAGGTCGACAAGCGCTGGCGCGACGACGCCGCCTACCTCGCCGAGATGGAGCGCTGGTCGCACGTGCGCGACGGCCGCGGCGTCCCGTACGGGGCGTACGGTCCGCGCGACGCGGCCGGCCGGGTGGCCGCCCGGGACTTCTCCGTCGGGGTCCTGGGCGACCACGACCGTCCGACAGACGACTACTTCGAGGTCTCGCCCCAGCTGCTCGTCATCACCTCGGCGTCCGACGACGCGCCCGCGTGGGTCCGCTCGGGGCGCGCGATGCAGCGGGCGATGCTCGCGGCGTCGGCCCGTGGGCTCGGCGTCGGCGTGCTCGGCCAGGTCGTCGAG
>NZ_DATCNW010000464.1:0-19203 GCF_036565025.1 Pengzhenrongella sp. | reverse complement strand
CTCAGCAGATCACCCTGCCTCGGCGTCAGACCCAACGTCATCGACTACTCCTGACCGCAGCGGCAACCCTCACCCGCGATCCTCCCCGAGCGTCGCCGCGCAACCGGACACCGCCACGCGAAAAACACCAGCCACCTAGCGGGCGTCGGCGAGCGGGAGTGCCTGGAGCGGGTGGCCGAGGCCCTCGAGCTCGTCGGGGTCGGCGACCTGGCGGCCAGGCTGCCCGAGGAGCTGTCCGGCGGCCAGGCGCAGCGCGTCGTGGTCGCACGCGTGCTCGCCCAGCGCCCACGCCTGGTGCTCGCCGACGAACCCACCGGCCAGCTGGACCGGGCGACGGGCCAGCACCTGATCGACGTCCTGCTCGCCGCGGCGGCGCGGATCGGCGCGGCGCTGGTGATCAGCACCCACGACCGGGCGGTCACCGAACGCCTCGACACGCACTGGACCATGCACGAGGGCCGGCTGCGGACCACCTCGCCCGCGACCCCCGGAGGCCTGTCGTGACGATCACGTGGCTGGCCGGGCTGGTCCGCTGGCGCGGCGGGCGGATGGCGGCCACCGCGGTCGGCATCTCCCTGGCGGTGGCCCTCATCGCCTCGCTCGGCTCGTTCCTGACGACCTCGAAGGCGACGATGACCGACCGGGCCGTGCGCTCGGTCGCCGTCGACTGGCAGATCCAGGTCCAGCCGGGCGCGGACCCCGCGGCGGTGCGCGGCGCGGTCGCCAGAAGCGCTGGGGTCAGGGCGACCGAGCTCATCGCGACGGCGCAGACCACCGGCTTCACAGCAACCTCCGGGGGCTCGACCCAAACCACCGGTCCCGGCGTGGTCCTCAGCCTGCCCGCGACCTACCGGCACACGTTCCCCGGCGAGATCCGGTCGCTGAGCGGGTCGCCCGGCGGCGTTCTGCTGGCCCAGCAGACGGCCGCGAATCTGCACGTCCGCCCAGGCGACACGGTCGCCATCGGCCGCGCGGGCACGACGGCGGCCGTGGTCACCATCGCCGGGGTCGTTGACCTGCCGCAGGCCGACTCCCTCTTCCAGAAGGTGGGCGCGCCCCCGCAGTCCCAGCCGTCCGCCCCGCCGGACAACGTCATCCTGCTGCCCCCGTCCACCTTCGACGCCGTCGTCGGCCACGGGCCGGCAACCGCGGGCCTCGCCGTGACGCACCAGATCCATGTCGCGCGCAGCGCCCCGCTCTCCCACGACCCAGCCGTCGCCTACGAATCGGTGATCGGCGCCGCGCACAACCTCGAGGCGCATCTCGTCGGCAAGGTCGTCGTCGGCAACAACCTGGGGGCCACCCTGGACGGCGCGCGCAGCGACGCCGTCTACGCCCAGATGCTCTTCCTCTTCCTCGGCCTGCCCGGCGCCGTGCTCGCCGCCCTGCTGACCGCGGCGCTGGCCGGCGCCGGGGCGGACCGGCGCCGGACCGAGCAGGCGCTGCTGCGCACCCGCGGCCTGGCGCCGAACCGGGTCGCCCGGCTGGCGGTGGCCGAGGCCCTACTCATCGGCGCAACCGGCGGGGTCCTGGGCCTCGGGATCGGTGCAGCCGCCGGCCGCCTCGCCTTCGGGCCCTCCCCGGCGGGCGGCAGCAAGACCTCGACGATCGCCTGGTTCGCCGTCGCGTTTGCCGTCGGGCTCCTCATCGCGACCGTGACGGTCCTCGTCCCGGCGCTGCGCGACCTGCGCACCCGCACCGTGGCCCAATCGAGTCACGTCGTTGGCCGGCCGCGCACCTCGTGGTGGATGAGGGCCGGCGTCGACGTCATGCTCGTCGCCGGGGCGCTCGCAGTGTTCTGGGCCTCCGGCAGCAACAACTACTCCCTGGTCCTGGCCCCGGAGGGCGTCGCCACGATCTCCGTGTCCTACTGGGCTTTCCTCGGCCCCGCGCTGCTGTGGCTCGGCGCGGCGATGCTGTTGTGGCGGATCGCGGACCTCGCTCTGCACCACGGTCGTCGCCCGTTGGCGTGGCTCATCCGACCCCTGACGGGCGGGCTCGCCCGGATCGGCGCCGCGAGCATGTCCAGGCAGCGGCGCCCCCTGGCCCGCGCCCTCGTCCTGCTCGCGCTGGCGATCTCCTTCGCCGCGTCGACCGCGACCTTCAACGCCACCTACCAGCAACAGGCGGAGGCGGACGCGCAACTGTCCAACGGCGCCGACGTCACGGTGACCGAGTCCCCCGGGGCGCGGGTCGGGCCGGGCGCCCGGGCCGGCATCGAGTCCGTGGCCGGGGTGCGCCACGTGGAGCCGCTCCAGCACCGGTTCGCCTACGTCGGGGCCGACCTGCAGGACCTGTACGGCGTGCGGCCCTCGAGTATCGCCGCCGGCACCTCACTCCAGGACGCGTACTTCGCCGGAGGCACGGTCAAGGAGCTCATGGCCACGCTGGCGAGGCGGCCCGACGCAATCCTGGTCAGCCAGGAGACGGTAAAGGACTTCCAACTCGCCCCCGGCGACCTGCTCAACCTTCGCCTCCAGGACAGCAAGACGAAGAAGCTGCAGACCGTCCCGTTCCACTACTCGGGGATCGTCAAGGAGTTCCCGACCGCCCCCAAGGACAGCTTCTTCGTGGCCAACGCCGCCTACATCACCCAGGTCACCGGCTCTGACGCCGTGGGCTCCTTCTTGGTCGACACCGGCGGCCGCAACCAGTCCGGCGTTGCGGGGAGCCTGCGGCACCGGCTCGGGTCCGCCGCGGCGATCACCGACGTCACCCAGGCGCGCTCCCAGGTCGGATCGAGCCTGACGTCGGTCAACCTCGCCGGCCTGACCCGGCTCGAGCTCGCGTTCGCCGTGCTGCTCGCGGCCAGCGCCGGCGGAATTGTGCTGGCGGTCGGGCTGGCCGAACGGCGCCGCAGCTTCGCGATCCTCTCGGTGCTCAGTGCCCGCCGCGCCCAGTTGCGCGGGCTGGCGCTGAGCGAGGCCCTCGTGATCACGATCGGCGGCCTGATCGGCGGCGGACTGATCGCCTGGGGGCTCTCCCACATGCTGGTCAAGGTGCTGACGGGGGTCTTCGACCCCCCGCCGTCGGTGGTCGCCGTCCCGTGGGGATACCTCGCGGTCACGGTGACCGCCGTCGTCGGCGCCCTGGGGATCGCGGCAGTTGCGAGCGCCCGGGCCTCGACCCGTCCCGCCGTCGAGGAGCTGAGGGACCTCTGAGTACGATCGCGCCCATGAGCCGACCACCATCCACCGGAGGGCAACGGGTCCTGGTGATCGAGGACGACGACACGATCGGGCGACACCTGCAGGCGGGGCTGCGGGCAAACGCCTACGAGGCCGCCTGGGCCCGGACAGGCGGGACCGGACTGGCACTGGCCCAAGAGTCGTGCCCGGACGTCATCCTGCTCGACCTCGGCCTGCCCGACATCGACGGCGTCGAGGTCGCCCGGCGGCTGCGCTCCGAGCTACCCAACGCGTTGATCGTCATCCTGACCGCCCGCAGCGACGAGATCGACGTCGTCGTCGGCCTGGACGCCGGCGCCGACGACTACCTGGCGAAGCCCTTCAACCTCACCGTCCTGCTCGCCCGCCTCCGCGCGCACCTGCGACGCCGGCCGGTGTCGGAGACGGAGACGGACGCCGAGCCGATCCATGTGGGCGACCTCGTCGTCGACCTCGCCGCCCGGCGCTGCTTGCTCGGCGACCGCGAGATCGACCTGCGGCCCAAGGAGTTTGAGCTGCTCGTGGCCCTCGCCAGCCACCCGGGCGTAGCGGTGACCCGCGAGGACCTGATGGCCCGGGTATGGGACGAGAACTGGTTCGGGTCGACGAAGACCCTCGACGTCACCATGGCCTCGCTGCGCAAGCGGCTCGCCCACGACGTTGCACCCCCACGGATCACGACCCTGCGAGGGCACGGCTATCGCCTGGAACTGCCAACCAAGCCGTAGGGCATGTCTCCTCATCCTGTAGCCAAGTGATGATGACGGCCAGGAGGGCTGCTGCTCGGTCGACGATAGCGAGATTGTCTTAGCGGGTGGCCAGGCCGCGCCATTGTTTGAGGCGGGCGAAGGATCGTTCGACGACGTTGCGGCCCTTGTAGGTCTGCAGGTCGTAGGTCACCGGCCGCCCGCCGCGCGAGCCGCGGCGGGCCCGGTTGGCCCGTTGGTCGCGGGGCTCGGGGATGACCGAGACGATCCCGCGCTTGCGCAGCAGGGTGCGGATCGCCCAGACCCGTTGCTAGCATTCCTCGAGTCACTGTGATTATGCCGACCTCATCGCTGACCTCATCGCTCCTGACCAGGGCGAACGTCGACAGAGCGCCACCAACTCGGCATAATCCGGAGATCGGCATAATGCCCGAAGGTGAACGCCCGCAGGAACGTGCCGAGAGTCGAGGGGGCTCGCACCGCGGAGAAGATCCGGCCCATCGCGCCGTGGCGCAGCAGGTCCATGTCATCGATGCTGTCGGCCCCGGCGATCATCCCCGCGATCAGCGCCACGACCTTGATTACCGGGTTCGACCCCGCGGTCCCCGGGACCCGCACATGCTCCCCGATCAGCCGGTGCAGGCCGGCCCGCTTGGCCAACGCCACGACCGGAACCAGGCCCGCGCAGGAAACGAGGTTGGGGTCATCGAAAACCGCCGACGAAATCTTGTGGCAAACTTGCGTCTTGCGGATGCCCTTCTTTTTGGTGCGTTGGAACCCTTGATAAGTCCCATCGTCCCAGGTCAGAAGGGCATTCGTCTTTTCTGATCAACCCGCGAGACCAATTGCGCCGGTGGATCGAGGCTGAGCCTGACCGCCCAGGACCTCGACCAGCCAGCGATCGCCGACCTCGTCCGGCGCGACTTCACGGCCACCGTCCCGGGCACCAGGCTCGTCGGGGACATCACCTACGTCCCGACCTGGGAGGGGTGGGTGTACCTCGCGACCGTGATCGACTGCTACTCCAAGAAGGTCATCGCCTACGCAATGGACGACAACTACAAAACACCCCTCATCAGCACCGCCATTCGCCGGGCTGCGAAGAACGAGAATCTCGCGCCGAAAGCAATATTCCACACCGACCGAGGCAGCAATTACACGTCGTACGAGTTCGGGACAGTCCTCAAGGAACTTGATCTTAGGCGCGCGTCAGGGCGAAACTGGAATATGTTGTGACAACGCGATGGCCGAATCTTTCTTCGCAGCTCTGAAGAATGAGCTCGTCAACCGTACCGTCTACCCGACCAGGCGCGCCGCGATGAGCGACATTGCCAAATTCATCGAAACCCGTTACAATCCTAAAAGGCTTCACTCCGCGATCGGCTACCGTCCACCCAACGAGGTGCACGACGCCTACGAATCGCAACAACAAGCCGCGTAACAACGACAGGATCACTGTCCAATAAACGCGGGGCAGATCACGGAACCCGTTCGACTTCGCCTGGTTCGACGCGATTCAGGTCCGCCTACTACGGTGAGCGATCAATCTTCGGAGGCAGTAAGTGCCCAAACGTGACAAGGGGGCGACCGCGTCAGGGCGAGCATCTGCTGCAACTCCGCCCGTCGCGCCAGAGATGTGGACTGTCGAAGCATGGGAGAACCCAGAGACTGGCAGTTGCCCGTTCCAGACCTTCTTCAACAAACTCGACCCCTACGCACAGGCGGTCGTGGATGCGGCGATGGAGCGCATCGTCGCCCCCTTGGGTATCGACGTGTGCTCGACCGAGTGGGGTAAGCCGCTCGGCAAAGGGCTGTACGAGATTCGGATCCGACAATCGCTGCACGCGATCCGCACCTGGGGACAGACGGACCCGGTGCCGGCCGTGGATCCGAGGGAGAACGACACGGTCCTCCTACGGGTGTTTGTCACCTTCCACGGAGCGAAGGTCGACATCCTTTTCCAGGGGTACGACAAGGGTGCTGACCCGTCCGAGCGGCGTCAGGCTAGGGAGATCAAGCAGGCACGGAAACACTTGACCGTCTGGAAGAGCCACGGTTGACGGCGTATGGGATTTGACCCATACTGCTACCCAGGAGTCGCCAAGAACCTGACAGGAGGCACCCCGTGAGCACCCGCCCATACCGCGACATCGCGGCAGCAGCGAAGGAAAAGTGGGCCCCGGAGGTTCACGAGTTCGCTGCGAACGCGAACGCGATTCTCGACGCTGAGGTCACCGCTCAGGTCAATCTTGGTCGCCAGCTCACGGAGCTCCGGAAGTCCGCGCGCCTCACGCAAGTAGAGCTCGCCGCCCGTGCCGCGATGGATCAAGCCGAAGTCAGCCGGATTGAACGAGGGTTGGGCAACCCCACTCGAGACACGCTCGTTCGGTTGGCCACGGCAGTTGATGCTCAACTCGTTCTCCTGCCCCAGGTGCACGAGCCGGCTTGAACCGGTCCGACCCTCCCAAGACCTCGATCGCACGGCCCGAGGTCCGCATGCCACCCCAAGACGACCCGCTGGCCGCCGACATCGCATGACGACGCTTGCGATATTCGTTCGCTGGGCGGCGCGCGCGCCTAGTTTGTCTCCAGATCCCCCGATGTAACAGAAGTCGTGGAATGTCAGCGTCGACTCAGTCAGCCTTTGCTGGTTCCCCGGCCCGCAAGACCGCGTTTGCTGGGATCCTACGCCTGGACTTGGGTTTGATTGCACCCGCCGCCACAGCGAGAATGCCCACGGCCCGCTGTTTGTGCGGCGACGGTCATCGCATTAGCACACCCGCGGTAAGCGGCGAGCGCGTCAGCCCCATTCTCAACGACACCGACCCCGAGGGGCTCGTCGGGGTCGGTGTCCTTGAGAGAGGTGCCGCTGGCGCCGGCCCGGACCGCTGCGGGTTCAGGAGCCTTCGGGATGAGCGCCTGCGTCGTGGCGGTGGCCGGGTCGGCCGACACGGGCCTCGGTCGCGCACCCTTCCTGCGTGGCGGCCCAGCTCGCCAGGAGGCGGAGGCCGTCGTCGGATGGTGACCCGGCCTCGGCCGTGTAGATGCAGAGGTTGAGACCGAGGTCGGCGGACAGGTCGAGCGCTTCGTAGGTGAGGTCGAGGTCGCCGACGACGGGGTGGTGAAAGCTCTTCGTGCCGGCGGCGTGCAGTCGGACGTCGTGCTTGGCCCAGCGCTCGCGGAAGTCGGCGCTGCGGGTGGAGAGTTCGCCGACAAGGTCTTGGAGGTCGCGGTCGTGGGGGTCGCGGCCGGCCTCGGTGCGCATGATCGCGACGGCGACGTCGGCGGCGCCGTCCCAGTCGGGGTAGAAGTCCTCGGATCGTTCGCGGTTCAGGAACGTGTAGCGGGCGAAGTTCGGCGGTCGCTGCGGGTCGAGGTAGACGTCGGAGTAGAGGGCACGTCCGAGCTCGTTTGTGGCGATGAGGTCCATGCGGCCGTTGCGGACGATGGCGGGGCTGTTCGTGATCGCGTCGAGGGTCTGCTGCAACCCGGCGCGCACTTCGGTCTTGCGCGGGTTGCGACGCGTGCGCCTGGTCGGTGAGGCGTTCGCGGCGCTCCAGAGGTCGAACAGGTGTGATGCTTCGGCATCGTCGAGCTGGAGGGCTCGGGCGAGCGAGTGCAGGACAGATTCAGAGACGCCCGCGAGGTTGCCGCGTTCAACCTTGGCGTAATACTCGACGCTGATGTCGGCGAGGACCGCGACCTCGCCGCGGCGCAGTCCAGTCACCCGCCGGTTCGATCCGGCGATCAGCCCCGTCTGCTCGGGCGTCAGCCTCGATCGTCGCGAGACCAGGAAGTCTCTGACCTCGTCCTTGTTGTCCATCCCGCCAACGCTACGGGGCGTTCCGCGGCTGAGCGAGGTACTGCCAGTACACGTTCCAACAGGGTGTTTCCCATCGAGCGCCGCCGGCATTGACTCGTCTCGAACCGCGGTCCTGGACCGCGCCGATCCCCTCAGCTTGAAGGAGCCCCCTGTGCTCGCAACGATCTTGCATGCCGCCGGCGACATCCGCGTCGAAGAACGCCCCGAGCCGACCATTCTTGCACCCACGGACGCGATCATCCGGGTCACGGCCTCGTGCGTCTGCGGCTCGGACCTGTGGCCCTTCCGTGGTGCCGACGCGTTGATAGCGCCCACCGCGATGGGACATGAGTACGTCGGCGTCGTCGAGCAGGTCGGCAGCCGCGTGACCACCGTGAAGCCCGGTCAGTTCGTGATCGGATCGTTCTTCGCTTCGGACAACACCTGCCCGAACTGCCTGGCCGGCTACCAGACCTCATGCGTGCACCGTCAGGGCGTGTCCGGCGCCCAGGCCGAGCTGCTGCGCGTTCCGCTCGCGGACGGCACCCTCGTCGCCACCCCGGGCATGCCTGAGGCGGACCTCGTCCCGAGCCTGCTCACGCTCTCCGACGTGATGGGGACGGGCTGGTTCGCCGCGGTCGCCGCGAACGTGCAGCCGGGCGGGACCGTCGCGGTCGTCGGTGACGGCGCCGTGGGTCTTCTCGGCATCCTCTCCGCGAAGCAGATGGGCGCCGGCCGCGTCATCGCGATGAGCCGCCACGCGTCCCGGCAGGCCCTCGCGATCGAGTTCGGCGCGACCGACGTCGTCGAAGAGCGCGGCGATGCGGGCGTGGCCCGGATCAAGGAACTCACCGGTGGGCTCGGCGCGGACTCGGTCCTCGAGTGCGTCGGTACTCAGGAGTCGATGATGCAAGCCATTCGTTCGGCCCGACCCGGCGGCCACGTCGGCTACGTCGGCGTCTCCCACGACGTCGAGCTGCCCGGCCTCGAGCTCTTCTTCTCCCACGTGCACCTGCACGGCGGCCCGGCCCCGGTACGCCAGTACCTGCCGGAGCTGATCGACCTGGTGTGGACTCGCCAGATCGACCCGGGCAAGGTCTTCGACCAGACCCTGCCGCTCGCCGACGCCGCCGCCGGCTACAAGGCAATGGACAAGCGGCACGCGATCAAGGTCCTCCTACGGTCGTGACCCCGCGGACCGAGACGATCAGCGATCTCCCCGCCCGCTTGACCATCGACCACCCCGACACCCAGGACGGAACTGCGCTTTTGAGCACCGCCACGCTGAGTAGGAGAGCCGCCACGACCACGGGGAGCCCCCGGCTTCCGTGGTCGGCGCTGCTGGTGATGGCGTTGACCGGGTTCATCCTGATCGCGACCGAGACGATGCCCGCGGGCCTGCTGCCGCAGATCGCGGCCGGCATGGGCGTCACCGAGGGCACCGTCGGGCAGTACGTGAGCGCCTACGCGCTGGGCACCGTGATCGCTGCGATCCCGGCGATCACCCTCACGCGGGGCTTGCGCCGCAAGCCGCTGTTGCTGATCGGTCTCACCGGTTTCCTGGTCGCGAACACGGTCACCGCGCTCACGCCCGATATCGCGTTGTCGCTGGCGACGCGGTTCCTCGCTGGGGCGTTCTCCGGGCTGCTGTGGGGCATGCTGGCCGGCTACGCGCGCCGCATCACCACCCCGGAGCTCGCAGGCCGGGCGCTCTCGATCGCGTCGCTGGGCACCCCAGTCGGACTCGCGGTCGGAACACCGTTCGGCTCCTGGCTCGGCACGACGCTCGACTGGCGGTGGTCGTTCGGCGCGTTGTCGCTCCTGACCCTGATCACTCTCGCGCTGATTGTGGTCCTTGTGCCGGACGCGTCTGGTCAGCGTGCCGAGTCGCGGACGCCGCTCCATCGTGTGGCCACGCTCCCGGGGGTCGCGGCGATCCTCGCGGTGGTCTTCGTGTGGATGCTCGCGCACAACACCGTCTACACCTACATCTCCGCCTACCTCCGCACGGCAGACGTGGGCCTCACGGTGGACGCCGCGCTCGTCGTCTTCGGTCTCGCCGCGCTCGTCGGGATCTGGATCACCGGGGCCGTCGTCGACCGGGCGCTACGCCCGCTCGTGCTCGCGAGCATCGCCCTGTTCGCGGTCGCGGGTGGCGTCTTCATCCTCGGTCATGGCTCACTGGTCGCGGTCCTGATCGCGATCGCGGCGTGGGGCGTCGCGTTCGGCGGTGCGGCCGCTCAGGTGCAGACCGCGATCGGTGAAGCGAGCGGCGAGAACGCCGACGTCGCCAACGCACTCCTGGGAGTCTCGTTCAACCTCGCGATCTTCACCGCCGGAGTCCTCGGCGCACTTCTCATCAGTGGAGGCGACGGGCTCGTGCTCCCGGCCGTGATGATCGCACTCGCCCTCGTCGCCTTCTCGATCGCGGCCGTGGCGCGACGCTCGGCTTTCCCGGTGGGCCGATGACGGCCGACCCATCCACAGCCGCCAGGCCCATGGTGAGGACGCCTGGCGAGTCGTTCCCGTTGAGGGCTCTGTCCGTGTTCGCGCTCTTGGGCTTCCTGCTCATCTCCTGCGAGACCATGCCCGCGGGGCTCCTGCCGCAGATCGCCGCCGGAATGGGCACCTCCGAGGGTGTCGTCGGGCAGTTCGTGAGTGCGTATGCGCTCGGCACGATCGTCGTCACGATCCCGGCGATCGCCCTCACCCGCGGGTTTCGGCGCAAGCGGCTTTTCCTCCTTGGCATCGTCGGCTTCCTGCTCGCCAACACCGTCACCGCGATCTCCTCCGACGTCGTCCTCTCCCTCGTGTCGCGCTTCGTCGCCGGCGGCCTCTCCGGGATGCTCTGGGGACTGTTCGCCGGCTACGCGGTCCGGATCACCCCGCCGGCACTGACGGGGCGGGCACTGTCCCTCGTCGCCGCCGGAGCACCAGTCGGCATCGCGCTCGGAACACCGCTGGGCACGTGGCTCGGCACAACCTTCGACTGGCGCTGGTCGTTCGGCGGGCTGACGGCGCTGACCGCCGTGGTCCTCGCCCTGACGGCGCTCTTCGTCCCCGACACAGCAGGACAGTCGACTGCCGCCGCCCGGCTGCCCCTCGTGCGGGTCTTCCGTATCCCAGGCGTCGCAGCGATCCTCGCCGTGATCGTCGCCTGGATGCTCGGCAACAGCACGGCGTACACCTACATCGCGCCCTACCTCCGTGCATCCGGATCCGGCGTGTCCATCGAGCTCCTCCTCGTCGTGTTCGGTCTCGCCTCCATCGGCGGCATCGTCCTGACCGCGGTACTTGTCGACCGGCACGCCAGAGCGCTGGTCATCTCGTGCATCACCGGCTTCGCCTTCGCCGGCGTGATCCTCGTCCTCGGCCATCGGTCTCCGATCGCGATCTACGCTGCGGCGGTCCTCTGGGGGCTGACCTTCGGCGGCGCCGCGCCCCAGCTGCAGCGGCCGCTCAGCGCGGTCAGCGCAGACAACGCAGACGTCGCGAACTCGTTCCTGCCGGTCGCGTTCAACCTCGCGATCTTCGCCGCCGGTGTCCTGGGCGCGCTGCTGCTCAGCACGGCCGGCGGACTCATCCTGCCGCTCACGATGACCCTCTTCGGCGTCGTTGCGCTCCTCGTCATCGTGGTGTTCAGACGCTCCGTCTATCCGAGCGGACGATGACCATGAGCCCCACGGAACCGGTCCGTGGCGCACCTCGGCGCCGGTGGCTGGCCACCCTCGGCAGCGCGATGGCGTTCAGCCTCGCCGCATGCACCGTCGCCCCCGAACCGACAGGACCGACCATGACCGCGCCGACCCCAGCAGCCACCCCGGGCGATCCCACCAGCCCGGCCGCGACCCCCGAGAGCGCCTCGGGGACAACGGCCATCCACGTGGTCGTCGGCGAAGTCGTGCTCCAGGCGACGCTATGGGACAACGCGGCCGGGCGCTCCCTGCTCGACCAGCTGCCCCTGACCTTGCCGATCCGCGACCACGGGCAGCAGGAGAAGATCAGCACCCCACCGCACCCGCTCTCGATGGACGCGATGCCCGCCGGTGACGACCCCGAACCGCTCGACATCGGCTACTACGCCCCCGACCGCGTCCTCGTCTTCTACTACGCAGACGTCGGCTACTTCAACGGCATCGCGCGACTCGGACACTTCGACACGCCCATCGACACCCTGGTCGATCTGGCCGACGGAACCACCGTCACCATCGAACTCGCGAAGTGAACAGCCATGAGTGCAACACGACAGGGAGAATCATGACCACCTTCGCCATCATCGGCGCCGGCCACGGCCTGGGCGCATCCGTCGCCCGACGTTTCGGCACCGAGGGATTCGACGTCGCCCTCATCGCCCGAGACTCCGGCCGCCTCGACGGCCTCGCCGCACAGCTGACCGCCGAGGGAATCAACGCACGCGGATACTCGGCAGACGTCCGCGAGCCCGCCTCGCTGACCGCCGCTCTCGACCGCGCCGCCCAGGACCTCGGCCCGATCGAGGTGCTGCAGTACAGCCCGCTGCCCGCCAAGCAGTTCCTGCGACCGGTCCTCGAGACCACGGCTACCGACCTCGCGGCCGCCATCGAGTTCTCCGTGTACGGGCCGCTGACCGCGGTGCGCCACGCGCTGCCCGGCATGCGTCGCCTCGGCCACGGCACGGTGTTGTTCATCAACGGCGGCAGCGCAGTGCGCCCCAACCCCCGCTACGCCGGCACCTCCATCGCCTTCGCCGGCGAGAGCGCCCTGGCCCAGATGCTGCACGACACCCTCGAACCAGAGAACATCCACGTCGCACAGCTGATCATCTCCGGTGCCATCACCCCCGGGCACCCCCGCACGGACCCGGCCGCACTGGCCGACACCCTCTGGCAGTTGCACACCCACCGCGATGGCTTCCGCCACGCCGCGGACGACCGCGACGCGTGAGTTCCGCAGTCGGGTCGGATCGCCCACCGCTCGTGTGACGCGCATCGACACCCGGTGCCGCGCCCCACCGGGCCCTCGTGCGCGCCTGACAGAACAGTCCCGTTGACCCACCGCCGTCTTGAAAGGCCTTGAGCACCATGACCAAGACCATCGAACCGGAACCGACCCACGACGCAGGGACGAGCGGCGTGCTCTCGGTGGTGACACGCCGACCGAGCTCTTCGCGTTCCTCGTCGCCACCGGCCACCCCCGGTCACCGTCACCCTGCCCTGACCCGCGCGGGAGTGCGGGACCACCCACTCCGGCCCTGCGCACAGGTGCGGGACCCGCACGTGCGCGGTCGTAACCCGGAAGACGTCAGCGCGCGTTCCGGGTTAACATAGCCAATTCGGACTAACTTGGTGTTAGCTCTGGGTTGAGGAGCAGAAGATGACTTGGGACGCAGTAGCCCACCCGCGTGGGAAGGTCGGGCGCTTCTCCATCAAACCTCAGGCGGAACCAGCACTCGCTCTCGGCCCCAGCACAGATTGGCCTGCGCACGACCATCAGGCCCGACCATGGCGGTCCTCCGGTCGTGGGCCCCGCGAGGACCGCATGTTCACCGAGGTGCAGACCGCGATCCCGCCGTTCATCGCCGACCTGGACTACGAGCCTTCCCCCCAGGTGAGCGCCGACCTCGAGCAAGCGGTGATCGCCGCGAGCTCCCTCGACCTGGAGTTCGGGTCGCAAATGGCGTCCTTGGGCACGTTCCTGCTCCGCACCGAGTCGGTGGCGTCCTCGCGCATCGAACGGGTTGACGCCACCATGGACAACCTCGCCAGAGCCGTGGTTGGAATCAAAGCGACTCCCGAGGCGCAGTCCACCATCGCCGCGACGCGGGCGCTGACCGCCATGGTCACCGTCGCTGGCAGCACCGGGCGCATCGAGCTCGAGGACATCCTCGACGCGCACCGCCAACTCATGCGCGACGACCCCACCGATGGTCGCTACGCGGGAACGCTGCGGACGATGCAGAACTGGATCGGTGGGTCGAACCACTCCCCCAGGGGCGCCGTGCACGTGCCACCGCCACCCGAACTGGTGCCCGACCTGATGACCGACCTCGTGCGGTTCGCGAACCGCCAGGACATGCCCACCATCGCGCAGGCGGCAATCGCGCATGCTCAGTTCGAGTCGATCCACGCGTTCACCGACGGCAACGGACGCATCGGACGGGCGCTGGTCAACGCGGTGCTGCGCCGACGCGGCGTCACCTCCCGCGCCGTCATCCCGATCGCTTCCGTGATGGTCGCCGACGTCGACCGGTACTTCACCCTGGTCAACTCCTACCGCAACGGTGAGGCCGGCCAGTTCATCAGCTACCTCGCCGACGCGACCGTGCGCGCCTCCCGTGAGGCTCGGGCCTCCGCGGTCGAGTTGGCGGCCATGCCCGCGAGATGGCGCGAGCGCGTCCACCCCCGCGGAGGGTCGGCCGCGGGAAGGCTGATCGATATCCTGCTGGAGCACCCCGCGCTGGACGCCGGGACGGCCGCACTACTGATCGGCGCGTCGACCTCGAGCACCTACAGCGCCATCGATCAACTCGTCGTCGCCGGCGTCCTGCATCCAGTCACCCAATCCAAGCGATACCTCGCCTGGGCGGCCACGGACGTGATGGACGAGATCGAGTCGCTCAACCTCCGGTTGCGAACGACCACCGACCGCGAGTAGTCGAGGAGAGGGAGACCGACTGCTCGACCACCACTTGAGGAACGTCTTCGCCTCCGGCCGTTACCCTCCCGGAACTGGCGCGCAGCGCCAAGGGTGGGCCGAGCAGAAGTGCAGCCCAACCGGACGTCGCCACGCCCATTCATATTTGTCCAGGGCGTTCTTAAGCCATTCGTTAGGCAAACCCGGGCGCAAGACGGGCCGGTCCGCTTACGCGTCCTGGCGATCTGACCTGCTGTTCTACTGTCGGGCCGACTGATTTGAAACTGCGACCCCCTGACACTTCGTCATTCATCGGTAGGGCATCTTTGGCCACCCGGCGGGCACCAGATGCACCTCAGGGGCCGTCCCGCATCCGCGGAAACGACCCCTGACCTGCACTTTCACCGTCGGGCTGACAGGATTTGAACCTGCGACCCCCTGACCCCCAGATCACGGCAGCCAGTCCGCAGCCGTTCATTCCCGTCGATCTACGCGGGGCTTCCGCGTCGCTGTACCCCTGCGGCCCGCTGCGAACCGGGGCGCACGATGCGTGATGGCTACATTCCCGGCTACACGGATCCCTTCCGGCGCCGCTTTCGGCTGCTCCTCCAAGTTCGCGTCGCACTTGAGTCCGGCAGAGTGGTGTACCGGTAGCCCGGTGGCCGTGTCGTCGTCGTCGTCGTCGTCGTTGATGTCGATGTCGATGTCGATGTCGATGTCGATCTAGACGTAGCGGCGGCCGCGGCGGAGCGGCACGAGTCCCCGTCCGGAATGTGGGACCGCTAGGATGGGGGGCAGCAAATCGCATCCGCCGCCGCCTTCGTTTGGGGTGGCGTATCGTGCCGCTCTCGTCGTGGCCCGGGGAGTTCTCATGTCTTCGCAGACGCGCCCACACACAGCCGAGTCGCTGCTGGTCAACTCCCCTGACTTCGTGGTCCGCTTCGACCTCGACGGCAACCGTCTGTACGTCAACCCGACGCTTGCGGAGGTCTACGGCGTACCGCCGGAAGAGCTGCTCGGCCGGGGGGTGGGCAAGACGAACGAGGTCGTCGACCCGGAGTCGGTGGCGCTGATGCGCGCCATGATCGTCGAGGTGGTTCGCGACCTGACGTCGCGGGACTTCGAGATCACGTACCGGACGCCGGGAGGTGCCCGGGTCGCCCAGTACCGACTGGTCCCCGAGCTCGACGAGCACGGCAGGGTGATCGAGGTGCTCGGACTCGGGCGAGACGTGACCGAGCTCGCGCGGGTCCAGCGCGAGCTGGTCGAGCGGGAGACCCGGTTCCGGGACGTGTTCGACAACGCTCTCGACAGCATGTTCCTGCTCGAGGTGTCCCCGGACGGGCAGCACTTCCGCAACCTCGAGATCAACCCGGCCCTGGCCCGGATGAGCGGCATCCCGCGCGAGGCCATGGTCGGCAAGTACATCGAGGAGGTAGTTCCACCGGAGGTCGCCGAGGCGGTCAACAGTAAGTACCGCCACTGCGTGAATGCCGGCGTCCCCATCGAGGAGGACGCGGAGCTGGACCTGCCCGCCGGTCGACGCTGGTACCACTCCACCCTGATCCCCGCCCGTGACGAGACCGGCCGGGTCTACCGGATCGTCGGAATCACCCGCGACATCACCGAACGCCACAACGCGCAGTTGGCGCTGGCCGCCAGCGAGGAACGGTTCAGGCTCGCCTTCGACGACTCCCTCCTCGGAATGGCGCTGCTCTCGGTGGACGGCGAGGACGGGCGCTTCCGGTACCTGCGCGTCAACAAGGCCATGTGCGAATTTCTCGGGCTGACGGCCGATCAAATTCTCGGGCGCCCGCACGCTGACGTCCTGGCGCCGGAGGACGCCGACGACACAGTGGCGACGCTGAACGGCCTGCTCTCCGACGCTTACACGAACTACCACACCGAGCGGCGGTTCGTGCACGCGAACGGGGAGACGGTCTGGGGGTTGCTCGGCGCCACCCTGGTCCGCAATCCTGAGGGTGCTCCGCTCCACGTCCTCGCCCAGGTCGAGGACATCACGACGCGGAAACGGGTCGAGGAGCAGCTCGCCTTCCGGGCCCTGCACGACGACCTCACTGGCCTCCCGAACCGTGCCCTGCTCATGGAACACCTCGGCAGCGCCCTAGCTCGCTCACAACGCAACGGGACTCACCTCGCCGTGTTCTTCCTCGACCTCGACGATTTCAAGTCGCTCAACGACAGCTTCGGGCACGCCGCAGGCGACGCGTTCCTGATCAAGGTGGCCGCCCGGATCGGCTCCACCCTGCGGGCGAGCGACATCGCGGCCCGCATCGGTGGCGACGAGTTCGTCGTGGTCTGCGAGAACCTGACGGAGCTCTCCGGAGCCACCGTCCTGGCCGAGAAGATCCAGCGGGCGCTCGCCGTGGAGATCGACCTGGACGGGCACAGGGTGACCGCCTCGGCCAGCATCGGCGTCGCCCTCAGCCATGAGCACAGCACCCCCGAAAACCTTCTGCACGACGCGGACGCCGCGATGTACGTGGCGAAGCACTCCGGCGGACAGCGCTGGCAACCGGCAGACGCCTCCCTGCACGCGGCGGCCATCCGGGTCCTCAGCGTCGAGGCCGAGCTGCGCCGGGCGATCGAGCAGCAAGAGCTGCGGGTGCACTACCAGCCACTGGTCGACCTGCACACCGGCGCGATCGTCGGGGTCGAGGCCCTGGTCCGCTGGCAGCACCCGCAACGGGGCTTGCTACTCCCCCGCGAGTTCCTGGACGTCGCCGAGCAGCGTGGCCTGATCGGCGAGATCGGTCAATGGGTGCTGCGCACAGCCTGCAATCAGGCCGGGACGTGGCGTCGGCAGTTCGGGGACCGCGCGCCGGCGATGTCCGTCAACGTGTCCTCCCGGCAGCTCGGCAACCAGGGCCTGCACCGCCAGGTCGACGCCGCGCTCGCCGCGTCGGCCCTGCCCGTCGAGAAGCTGATCCTCGAGCTGACCGAGAGCCAGCTACTCAAAATCAGGGCCTCGGCCACCACCGATCTGCGCACACTGTCCGAGCGTGGGGTGAAGATCGCCATCGACGACTTCGGGACCGGCCACGCAGGGTACGAGTACCTCCGCCGCCTCCCAGTCGATGAGATCAAGATCGACAAGTCGTTCACCCAGACGCTGAACATCGACCGCACCGGCAGCGCCATTACCGCCGGAATCGTCGCGCTCGGCCTCGGCCTCGGGCTCACCGTCGTCGCGAAAGGCATCGAGACGACCGAACAACTGCACCTCCTACGGGACATGGGATGTACCTGGGGCCAGGGCTGGCTGTGGCACCGCGCTCTCCCTGCCGACGAGATCCACGCGCTGATCGCGCAGTCCGCACGCGATGCGAACGCTCGCCGGTCGCCGACTACCTGACGTCGTGGCCTGGAGGTAGGCCGTAGTTCAAGCCCGCCCGAGCCCCGTGCGCCAGCGAGCCACCGGTCGGCTTCCCGGGGCAGGGCGGCCAGGAGGGACGTCACGGCCCGGAACACGACGTCGGCCCGCTGGTGCTGCGGGTCGTGACCGACCTCCCGCACGAGCGCCGCCCGGCGTCGAGGGAGCTGAGGAGCCAGGGAGCCGCCCGGGTTTCGCGCAGGCTGGCGGATATCTCGTCGCGTGGATCAGCGAGCCACAGCGCGCGGGCGGGCGCGCCAACCCGCACCCGCCACCTGCTCCCGTCGATGAGCGGCCGTTTCGTCCATGTCCCTGGTGGAAAGGTTCTCGCCGCCAGCAGCGGGAGCGTGCACATCTTGATGAACTCATCGCGGGCGCATTTGGAGTGCACCGTGCACATGGCGCGGCCCCCGGCGGTCCCGCGCGCCCGCTCGTGGTGCGGTTCGCCGATCAAATTGGACGACGACGAGCCCGCTGCTCTCGCGTCGCCAAGGCGGTGGGTTGTCCCGACCGAACGATGCCATCTTCGCGCGATCCTCCATGCAGCCCATCGTGCCAGTCCGCACCGTGCGAGGGCCCGCTCGAGACTTCCGCGCACGAGAGGCTTTCGGCGGAAGCGCCTTGTCTGCGCTGCTGCCGCCCGACGATCTACCGCGCGATCGAGCCTATTGAGTGTCTGCAGCCGTGGGTAGTGGCTACATTCATGGCTACACGGCCGATTCGACTCGAGCCCAATCTGAACGTGTCGCTCGACCCTGACCAGCGCAAACACTCGCCGCTCGACCCGACCGCGGACCCAGATGACCCTCTATCCAGTGCTGATAGGCCCGGCTACACGAAAGAGGCCATTTCCCGACTCGGGAAATGGCCTCTGACCTGCACTTTCAATGTCGGGCTGACAGGATTTGAACCTGCGACCCCCTGACCCCCAAGGAACTGCAAGGCCCTTTCAGTGTTCGCCAGTGTCCGTGTACGTGCAGGTCAGACCGGGTTTGCGGCCGGACGTGACCGCGCCCGTTCGGCCTCATACGCTCAGAGATGGTTCCCTTTTCTCTGTCGGTCGGGGCGTACGCGGCGCCCACAGGTGAGGTCACCATGGTGCAACGAACGCAGCAAACCCGACGCCGGGAGAACGGCCAAGGAGCCATCTCCTACGACGCTACCGCCCGGTGCTGGATCGGACTGCTCGACCTCGGCCGCGACGACGACGGCCGTAGGGTGCGCACGAAAGTCCGCGGGAAAACCCGCTCGGAGGTTCGCGAGAAGCTCGAGGAGTTGCGCACCCAGCGCGACGCCGGCGTGGACGTCCGGGCCCGCACGATGACGATGGCCGGGCTGATCTATCTGTGGTTCGAACGCGGGGCACCGACCGACATCTCCGAGAACACGATCCATTGCTACAAGGGCATCCTGTACGTAACTGGTCAGGTGGTGGCGGGGTACCAGGGGTCTTGGCTTGTGAGGCGGTTGAGCGCGTCGAACATGGTGATGCCGTGCTTGGCGGCGGTCGCGATGTAGGAG
>NZ_DATCNW010000463.1:0-3489 GCF_036565025.1 Pengzhenrongella sp. | reverse complement strand
CGCCGGGCTGAGCCTCGCCGACCGTGCCGACCGTCGCCGGGCTGAGCCTCGCCGACCGTGCCGACCGTCGCCGGGCTGAGCCTCGCCGACCGTGCCGACCGTGCCGACCGTCCCGACCGTCGCCGGGCATCGCGGGGCGTGCTTCGTCGGGCCGCGCCTCGCCGACGCCGCCGGGCGTCGTCGGGCCGGGCGTCGTCGGGCCGGGCCGCTTGGACCCTCGTCGACGTCGACAACGTCGTTCAGGGCCAGGCTGCGCACATGCATGCAGAATGCGTACATCCGATGTGCGCAGGCTGCACGGATGTACGCATTCTGTGTCGCACTGGGCTTGGGCTTGGGACATCGCGGGGTGGCTGCCTTGGGCTTGGGACATCGCGGGGTGGCTGCGTCGGCCGGCGACGACGGGCTCGTGGCTGCTGGGCTGGGGAGATTTTGAATTCAGTTGCACCAGGGTCTGCGCCCAGGTGAGCACCAGTTGAGCGTGACCGGGGGTGTGCGGCCGGTTGAGCGTGACCGGGGTATGCGGCCGGTTGAGCGTGACCGGGGGTGTGCGGCCGGGTGAGCGTGACCGGGGGTGTGCGGCCGGGTGAGGGTGACCGGGGGACGTGACGTGGCGCTTGACGACTTCTGCGGTGGGGTGATTTTCCGCGGGGGACTCGATTCTTCGCGGGCGGCTCGAATCTCGACGGAGCGGCTGGGCGAAACCCTAGAATGGCCCGCGCCCGTGCGGGCGAAAGGGGAGTGCCATGGACCGGACCGGCGGGATCAGACGCACCTCGAAGGACATCCGGAACACCAACCGGTTCGCCGTCCTGCGCGGTATCTACTCGGCGGTGAGCCCGTCTCGGCAGGATCTCGCCGCGCTCACCGGGTTGAGCTTCGCGACGGTGTCGAACATCGTCACTGAGCTCATCCACGCCGGGGTGCTCGTCGAGGCGAGCCGGGAGGACTCCGGCGGTGGTCGCCCGCGGGCACGGCTGAAGTTCGACCCGGCGCGCGGGCTCCTGCTGGGGGTCGACGTCGCCGAGACGTACGTGCGGGTGGACGTCTTCGATCTCGCGCTGACCCATCTCGCGCGCTACGACCGTGAGATGACCGAGCGGAAGTCCGATCCGACCTATGTGATCGGTGAGATCGCGCGATGCGTGCAGGAGGCACTCGACGACCACCCGGCGGGCCCGATCCTCGGCGTCGGCGTCAGCCTGCCCGGTCAGGTGGAGCCCGACACCGGCGTGTCGGTGTTCGCGCCGAACTGGGGCTGGTCCGACGTGCCGGTCCAGGCGATGCTGCAGGAGCTCGTGCATCTTCCGATCCACGTGGACAACCCGCTCAAGGCGACGACGGTCGCCGAGCTATGGTTCGGCCACGGTAGGGCGACCGGCGACCTGATCACGATCAACCTCGGCACCGGGGTCGGTGCCGGCATCGCCGTCGACGGTCAGCTGATCAGGGGCGTCACCAACAACGCCGGCGAGTGGGGCCACAGCACCCTGGTCATGGACGGGCGCCAATGCCGATGCGGGCGTCTCGGGTGCGTCGAGGCCTACATCGGCGTGCCCGGCCTGATGGCCCTGTTCGGGGAGCGATACCCGGGACACGCCTACCTGGCCGGCGAGACGCAACTCAAGTTCGTGCACGCGATCAGGCAGGGCATGCTCGACGACGAGCCCGAGGCCCGGTGGCTCATCGGCGAGTTCGCGCGGTACCTGGGTGCCGCGCTCGCGAATCTCGTGAACATCATCAACCCACGCCGGATCGTGCTCTCGAGCTGGGCGGCGACGGAGCTCGGGGAGTGGCTGCTGGCTCCGACGCGCGAGCGTCTGATCAGCGAGGCGATCGCGGGTTCGGCCGCCGCGGTCGAGGTCGCGCTCAGCTCCGTGCACGGAAGTCCGGTCGCCCTCGGGATGGCGACCCTCGCGTTGGAGAGCTTCCTGGAGCAGCTGGGACTGCCCGGCGGTGCCGCCCGCCCGGCCCGGGTCCCCGTCTCCTGACGTGTCCTGACGTCGTCCGACCGTCCGCGCCGAACTCTGGACAGTACTTATTCTAGGGGTTAGTCTAACCGGCAGCGGAACAAGGAAGGCCCTCGAGAGACGCCCAGCCGACCCGTCCGTGCGGTACCGCAGAGAGGCGGAAGAGCAATGGCGCTCATTCAGAAGGAGCTGTCCCGGCGCGGATTCCTGGCCGGGTTCGGCGTGGCGGCCGGCGTCATCACCCTGACCGCGTGCGGCACCCAGAGCGGCGGCGGCGGAGGCGGCGGGAGTGACGGCAGCGCCGACCTGAAAATGACGGTCTGGGGCGGCGAGGTCGACAAGAAGGCCTACCAGGACCGTATCGACCTGCTCGTGAAGAAGTACCCCGAGCTCAAGGTCACCCTCGCCCTGATACCGGCGGCGAACTACGCCCAGAAGGTGCAGACCATGATCGCGGGCGGCAACGGCCCCGACATCATGGAGGTCGCCGAGAACGTCAACGTCTACTCCAGCAAGAGCCAGATCATCCCGCTGGACAAGTACGTCTCGAGCGCGAAGCTTGACCTCGAGGCTCAGTTCGGGCCGGTCGGCAAGGCCTACAGCTACCAGGACAAGGTGTACGCGATCCCGGACCGCTCGGGCGCGATGATCCTGTACTACAACAAGACCCTGTTCGAGGCGAAGGGCATAGCGGCACCCACCGCGGCCTGGACCTGGGACGACATGCTCAGCGCCTCCAAGGAACTGACCGTGCCCGGCTCGGTCTGGGGCTTCGGCGGAACCGGCTGGTGGCCGGGGTGGTGGAGCATGGTCTACCAGAATGGCGGGGCGATCATCGACCCGGAGACCGGCAAGCCGACGGTCGACTCGGATGCCGTGGTCGAGGCGCTGCAGTGGTGCGGCGACCTGATCTTCAAGCACCATGTCGTGCCCACCACACCCCAGTACGCGGACATGGGTCCTGACATGGGCGGCGACCAGGCCTTCGCGGCGCAGAGCGTCGCGATGAACATCACTGGCTTCTGGAACGTCGGCACGCTCGCTGCGGACCCGAAGCTCGAGTGGGACCTCGCCCCGTTGTGGCAGCAGAAGAAGCAGGCCGTGGCGGCGTTCGGTAGTGGGCTGGCCATCTCGCGTGACTGCAAGAACCCGGACGCAGCGTTCAAGGCGATCGCGTTCCTCACGGCAGCCAAGGCACAGGCGACCATCATCGAGAGCAAGCAGGACGTGCCCGCCAGCATCGAGGTCCAGAAGAGCGACACGTTCCTGAAGCCGTCCTGGATGACCAAGCCGCTCAACATGGCCGCCTTCCCTGAGTCCTCCAAGTTCGTCTTCAAGTCCCCGTTCATCCCGGAGTGGGACGAGATGCAGAAGGCCTTTACGGACGGCCTCGCGGACTTCTGGCTCGGCAAGCAGCAGGCCGCACCCGCGCTGAAGGCGATCCAGACCCAGCTGACGTCGATCATCAAGCCCGCGGCCTGATCGTGGCGCTGGCAACAGCCGGGCCCGCTACGGCGGG
>NZ_DATCNW010000462.1:0-1973 GCF_036565025.1 Pengzhenrongella sp. | reverse complement strand
GCCTGGGATGAGCGCGCTCACCGACGCGGGCCGGCGTGCCGAGCCGGTCGACCGGGACCTGCTTGCCGACGTCCGGGCCCGGCTGGTCCGGTCCGGTGGGGCGCCGTCGGCCGAGCTCGTGACCTCGGTGGTGCGGGAGGCAGGGGCGGTGCTGGGCAGCCGCGCGCTCGCCGAGCTGGTCGCCGTCGTGCGGGCGGAGCTGCTCGGCGCCGGTCCGTTGCAGGAGCTGCTCGAGGAGCCGGACGTGACGGATGTGCTGGTCAACGGCCCGCGGGACGTGTGGGTCGAGCGGGCGGGCCGGCTCGAGCGGGTCGACGTCGACCTCGGCACCCCGCAGGACGTGCGCTCCCTCGCGGTGCGCCTCGCGGCGGCGGGCGGGCAGCGGCTGGACGACGCGAGCCCGGTGGTCGACGCGCGCCTGCCGGATGGCACACGGCTGCACGCCGTGCTGCCGCCGGTCGCGGGCGGCGGCACCCTGCTCTCGTTGCGGGTGCTGCGCCGCCGCGCCTTCACGCTCGGCGAGCTGGTCGCCGCCGGTGGTGTCGCCCCCGCGTGCGAACCGGTGCTGCGCGGGCTCGTGGCCGAGCGGGCGAACGTGCTCATCTCGGGGGCGACCGGCACGGGCAAGACGACGCTGCTCGCGACCCTGCTCTCGCTCGTGCCACCGACCGAGCGCATCGTGTGCATCGAGGAGTCCGGTGAGCTCGAGCCCGACCACCCGCACGTCGTCCGGCTGCTTGCCCGGCGAGCGAACATCGAGGGCGTCGGCGAGGTGGGGCTGCCCGACCTCGTGCGGCACGCGCTGCGGATGCGGCCCGACCGCATCGTGCTCGGCGAGTGCCGGGGAGCCGAGGTGCGCGAGGTCCTCACCGCGCTGAACACCGGGCACGAGGGCGGCTGGGCGACGGTGCACGCGAATGCGGCCGCCGACGTGCCGGCCCGGCTCGAGGCGCTCGCCGCCCTCGCCGGCATGAGCAGTGAGTCGGTCGCGGCGCAGGCGGCCAGCGCGCTCGACGCGGTGGTGCACCTGCGGCGCGACGGCGGGCAGCGGTACCTGGCCGAGCTGGCCGTGGTCACCCGGGAACCGGGCGGCGAGCTCGTCGTCGTGCCGGCGCTGACGGTCGGTGGGCCGGCGTCGCGGGGTGGGCGCGCCGTGGGAGCGGAGGTCGAGCTCGGGCCAGGTTGGGCGAGGCTGGCCGCGCGCGCCGGGCTGACGGGGCCGCCCGACTCGATCGGGTCGGCGGGCGTGCGCGGGGCGCCCGGTTCGCCGGGGTCTCCCGGGGCCGCCCCGGTTCGGCAGCGGCCATGAACCTGCCGATGGCGGTGCTGATCGCGCTCGCGGTGCTCGTCGGCTGCGGCCCCGGTGGGCGCCGCCCCGGCGTGGTCGGGCTCGACCACGCTCGGCCGCCCGGTCCCTCGCGGTCACGGGTGGCCGCGGGCTGGTCGCGGCTCCGACGGAGGGGGGCCCCGGGTGGGGCGCCGGACCTCGCCGTCGTCGTCATCGAGGTCGCCTCCCAGCTACGAGCGGGCGCCGACCCGGGGCGGGCCTGGTCGCTCGCGCTGGGGCGGCCGGTGGGCGGTGGCGGGATCCCGGACCTGGCGGACCTCGCGGCGGCCGGCACGCGGTCCCAGGCCGCCGCCGTGGTCGCCGCCGGGAAGCTCGCGGGTGTCCTCGGCGCGCCCCTCGCGCAGGTGCTCGAACGGGTCGCCGACGCCCTCGCATCCGCCGCGGAGGCCGACGGCGAACGCCGCGCCGCGCTGGCCGGGCCGCGCGCGACAGCGAGGGTCCTGACGGGGCTGCCCATCCTCGGAGCGGTGCTCGGGTCGGCCGTGGGTGCCGATCCGGTGGGGGTGCTGCTGGGCGGCGGGATAGGGACGTTCGCGCTGGTGGTGGGCGTGGTGTTGCTGCTGGTCGGCCGGTGGTGGATCGCGCGGCTCGTGCGCGCGGCGTCGCGGGTCGGGCAGTCGACGTG
>NZ_DATCNW010000461.1:0-3743 GCF_036565025.1 Pengzhenrongella sp. | reverse complement strand
CAGGATTCCGGTGGCGACGTCGGTGTCGCCGTGGTCTCTGGCCCAATGAACGCAATGGTGACATTCGCACAGCCGAGCCGGCGCGTCGCAGGACGGGTACTGGCAGTGCTTGTCGCGGGCGATGATCGCCCGGCGCAAATGCTTGCGGTACGTCCGCTTGGTGCGCCCGACGTTCAGGATCTGCCCGTCCGGTCCGAAGACCATCCGGCTGATCTCCCCGTCGCACAGCAACCGGCGCAGGACCGCCCATGGGACGGGCTGGCCGTCCTCGAACGTCGCCGCGTCCAGCAGCCCCGCGGCCGTGAACTCCCCGTCCCCCGCCGAGAGGGTGCCGGCGAGGTTCTCGAGCCCGGTGATATGCCCGGGCGCGTACGGGATGGGCAGCAGGTCGCCGGGGAGCTGGTCGCCGGCGCCGACCTGGGAGGCCAGGGCGAGCAGGGTGCGGTAGCCGACGTGGATGTTCAGGTGCGGCTTGACCCCGCCGGTGGTGCCGACCAGGCCGTGGTCCAGGGTGAGCCGGGTCATGGTGGTCAACGCCTCGACGCGCAGCTGGGCGCGGGTGCGGATCTCGTCCTTCGAGGGGGTCCGGGCGAGCGTGTCCAGGGCGGTGAGCAGCAGCTGACCGTGCTCGGTGGTCATGAACGCGCCGAGGAGGTACCCGCCCGTGGTCAGCGCGATCTCGAGGTACTCCCGGTCGGTGGCCTCCTTGAACCCGCGGTCGTCCGCGTTCGGGTCTGTGGCGGCGGCCCACCGCTTGACGACGTTGTGGAACTTGTCCGCCGGCCACTCGCGCGCCTGCGTGAGCAGGAACCGCTCCCCGTGCACGTTCGTGGGATCGAGCAGCGCCTCGCGCCGCCCGGGGCTGGTCGCCGCGCACGTGGTCAGGATCTCGGCCTGGTCGGTCGTGATCCGCTCCGGCCCACCGGTCACCACGGCCGCCCCGGTCAGCGGCAGCTCGTCGCGCAGGGCCCGCCCGAGGCGGGTCATCCGCTGGGCGCGGTAGTGCGTGACGTGCGCCCGGCGGGACACCCACCAGGGGAACGTGCGGGCCTCGGTCGCCCACACCACGTCGGTCTCGACCACCGGCAACGCGCGAGTCGCGATCGCGGTGAACCGGTCACCAAACTCGTAGGTGGCGTCGAACAAGGCCAACGCACCTGACCCGTCCAGGTCCCGCGGCGCAACCCGCGCGATGGCGTCGAGGTGCTCGCGGACGGCGGCGTAGTGCTCCGCGAGCGACAGGCCGTCGGACGAGGGCGCGGTTGGCGAAAGCGCCGGCGAGATCTCGCTGTCGTCGAATGCCATCTCGGCCCCCTGCCGTCGAATTCCTTCGAATTCCTCTGCGCCAAACAATACAGGGGACCACTGACACTCTGGCGGGGCGACGACGCGGCTGTGGATCGTCGTGCGAAATCTGCATCCGGGGGCGGACGACCGGAAATTCGAGCGCAGCGGATTCATCCATGCGACAAGCGCTCTCAGTCGATGGGTGACCCGACCTTCCCGAGCTCCTCCACGTCGATCAGCGTGGCAAAGCCGGCCACCCGATCCTGCACCCGTCGGATGTTCGTACCTCAGGTTTCCGATGACCGTGACCGTGACCTCCCACACGTACTGCGGGCGCAGAACGTTGGCGTCGTCCGCCTCGTGCTCGCCAGCCAGCGACTCCAGGAGCCGATGGCTGAACGCGGACGTGGTCCGGGTCAGCTGCAACGCGGTGGAGTCGGTGAAGACGTCGTCGGCCATGTGCTTCTCGAAGGCGGCGGCGTCGGCCTCGGGAGCAGGGCGAACCGGTAGTGACCAATCGCCATCTCGAGATCGCCTTCTCCGCAGGCCCATGGAGCTGCCGCGCGATCCGTGTGGTGCCGTGTGGAGGTGACTATGCCGCTCCTGCGGTGGTCGCGCCCGCGGGGACGGCCCGCCGCGGGGGATGATCGTGGGCGACCGTCCGCGAGGCAGGCGGCAAATCGTGAGGGGAGGTGCGCAGGTGACCCGAGAGGCACGGCGACCGGGAGCCGGCTCGACCACCCGCACACCGTGGAGCCAGACTCTCGCGGTCGTGTATCTCGTGCTCGTCGCGGGCGTCTTCCTCAGCTTCATCGCCTACCCCGGACCGGTCTTCGACCAGCGCACGTACGAGCTTGTGGGGGTGGCCTGTGCGGTCGTCAGCCTCGGCTTCGCGATCAGGGGCGCCGCGCTGGGGATCGAGGTCGGCAGCGAAAAGGTCCTCGTCCGGTCGTGGTTCCGCACCCGTCGGCTCGCTCGTGTCGAGATCGTCGAGGTCAGCTCGGTGATCTACGACGGGTGGCGCAGCGGGCGCCGGCCGTCGGCCACGACGGACACCCTGCAGCTGCGCCTGCGCAACGGTCGTTCGGTGACCGCCTGGGGGATCGTCGGCAGTCGCGCCACGGTCCGCAAACGGGTCGTGCGCCTGCGCGTGTGCCTCGGCCTGTTGCAGCAGAACACGGAACCGCCCCGCCGTCGGGCGCGCGAGCGTCGGAGTCGCCGCCCGAGCTGAGCTGCCCGGCCGCGGGTCTCAGACGCGCGTCGGCATCCCGTTCACGGCCGGATCGCTGTCTCATCGGCGTAGGCGTCGTGCAGGAGCCGGGCGAATGCGGGCTCCTGGGCGAGCCGGTGGTCGCCAAGGCGCGCGAGGGGGATGGCAGGTGTCCACGAGTTCATCACCACCGCGGCGAGCTGGTCGGTGAGCTCGGACGTACGGATCTCGCAGGTCCGTTGGGGGATACCGCGGACGCGGAGCTGTCGGGTCAGGATCTGCATGGTCACACCGGTCAAGAGGTCGGCTCGCGGCCAGATCACGGACTCGCCGTCCCAGAAGGCGAGGTTCCAGATGGTCGCCTCGCTCAGCCGCCCGGACCGGTCCTCGAAGGCGGCGTCGTCGAAGCCCCGGGTCTTCGCCGCCCTGAGATAGCGAGTCTTGGCGGTCTCTCCGACGTGTTTGATGTGCGGGAGATGCCGCTCATGGCGAACTACGTCGAGCGCAAGCGGACCGGCGGGTGGTTCCGCAGAATCGGCGACCCTGATCAGCACATCGAGGTCGACGGCCCCGCCTCCGGGCGCGAATTCCCCAGGGCGAGAGGTGAGGTAGCACCTCAGCGACACATCGGGCCCCGCCGCATCGAGTGCGGTGCGCAGGTACTTGCCGAGCTGGGCGTCCGGCAGGTGCCGGCCGAAGAGTTCATCGCTGGCGCGGCGCAGCCGCGCCAGGTGGAGATCCAGGCCGCGCACGGAGTGGTCACGGACCTGCATCGCGGTGAAATGGGCGTAGCCGGCGAAGGCCATCGGTGCCAGGTGCTCGGCGGTGGCGGGGCTTCCATTGAGATGCGTGATCGAGATGGTCATGTCCGAACCGTCGGAGTTGACACCAGCGGCAACAACGGCACGTCAGGTCGCGCCTCCGGTGACCGGTCATCACCCCTGACGGCAGACGGCCGCTGTTCAACTCGGTTCATCAGTGCCGCGTCGAGCCAGGGACAGGAGCTCGGGGCCAGCGGTGTGCGCCGGTGTGGGCGAGGATGAGGACGTGATCCTCGGCTACACCGCCGCCCAGGTCCGGGCCGCGGAGCTCCCCCTGCTCGCCGCCGGGCCCGACGGCGCCCTGATGGAGCGCGCGGCGTTCGCCCTCGCCGTGCACGTCTCGCGTGAGCTGCGCGCGCGCGGTGGACCGGTCGTGGGGGCCCGCGTCGTCGCGCTCGTCGGGCCGGGCAACAACGGCGGCGACG
>NZ_DATCNW010000460.1:0-2365 GCF_036565025.1 Pengzhenrongella sp. | reverse complement strand
CGGTCGACGAGCTCGCCGCCGCTCGGGCCCGCCGCGGGCGCAGCAGGTGGATGGCGGTCGCAGCCGTCGCCGCGGGTGCGCTCGTCTTCGGTTCGGCGGGCTACGCGGTCGGCAACCGCAGCGCCTCGCCGACCGCGGCGGGCGCCGCGATCGTCCTGGGCGGGCAGGGAACCCAGCAGGGTGCTACCCAGCAGGGGGCCGGTGGGCCGGGCACTGCCCTGCAGGGCTCCGAGCTCGGCCCGTCCACCGGGGTGAAGGGGCCCAACGCCCCGGCGCAGGCGAACGCCACGGACCGGATGAGCAGCGCGATGATCGCGCCCTGGTACGGCGGCCGGACCGTGTTCACCGCGTCGGGGCTGTCCGACAAGGCCGGGTCGGCGCAGGCCTGGGCCTACGACCCCGGCCGGGTGTTCTCCGCGGACACCGCGAACCGGCTGGCCAAGGTCCTCGGCGTCAAGGCCACCGCGTCCGTCGTCGACGGAGCGTGGACCGTCGGCCCGGTCGACGGCAGCGGACCCCAGCTCCAGCTCCAGCCCGACGGGCTCGCAAGCTTCAACTACTACAACCCCGCACTGGACGTATCCAACTGCCCGACGGCGACCCCCGAGGGCAAGGCCGCGCCGAGCACGCCGCAGAGCTCGGGCGGTTCCGTCAGCTCGGGCTCGACCGGTTCCGGCGGTGTGAACCCCGGCGGCGTTATGGTGCCGGTCCCCGCCCCGGCCTGCACCACGACCCCCGCCGACCCTGCACCGCAGGGTGCCGCCGCCGTCGCGAAGGCCCGCGAGCTGCTGCGCGCGCTCGGCCTGGACGCCGACGCGTACGAGTACGAGGCGCAGGGCACCGGCACGATTCAGAAGGCCTCCGTGACGAGGCAGTTCAGCTCCGTAGGCGCGTACCAGGTGGTCGGGGGCGAGCGCACCGGGGTGACCTGGAGCCTCAGCTTCGTCGGCGCGAGCCTGCAGTCGCTGTACGGAGCGCTCGCGCCGGTCCACTCGCTCGGCAGCTACGACGTTGTGAGCCCGACTGACGCCGTGTCCCGGCTGATGGACCCTCGCTTCGGTCCCAGCTACTCGGGCGGGCCCATCATGTACGCGTCCGCGAAGGGCGCGGTGGCGAACGACAAGCCGACGGTCACCGAGCAGAACACGACCGGCGCCACGCCCGACGTCGGTCAGGTTCCGCCCCGCACCGTCCCGCCGACGGTGCGGGCGGGCAGTGCATTCGGGTGGCCGGTCACCAAGGTGACGCTCACCAAGGCCCGCCTCGGCCTGGCGCAGTACACGCTGCCCGACGGAGCAACTGTGCTGCTGCCGGCATATGCGCTGTCGGGTGCGGCCGACGGCCAGACCTGGTCGGTCGTCGCCGTCACCGACGCCCACCTGGACTTCACGACGGCCAAATAGCACCCGCCGTCGGCCGGCTCACCGCGCGCTCATCGCGGCGGGCCGGCCGCACCGGCCCGGGAGGCGGCGCCGGCTACTACTCCGAACGTGAAGATTTGGCCAAACGACACGAACACGGCAAATGAGGCGCTAACATAATGGAGACGGCCCGACGTTCCCAGCCCCCTGCGGATGCGTCGGGTCGTCCTTTCTGTCCCCGGGGTCCGCACTCACTCGTCGGGGATCACCATCTCGTCCGTCGCCGGCCGGGACGGCTCTGCGGCCCGAGCGGCCCGGACCCGCGTGGGGTGAGTGTGTCCCACCACCGCTCGATGACCGTGCCCGGCGCGCACGCTGCCCCGAGCGACTGGAGCTCCGCGGCCCACGAGGCGATCCGGTCGTCGATCTCGGTCTCGTCGTCGCCGTCGTTCAGGTGACCCGTGCGATGGGTTTCGAGGTACCGGCGCACGGCCATCACGCGAGCCACCCACACGCCCCCGCGGCCGCGATTCGGTCCCTCACCTGCCGCGGCGTCGGTGGGATCGCCTAGGGTGACGGCCATGACGGACCGCAGTCCCTTGCTGCTCTTGGACACCGCCTCGCTGTATTTCCGCGCGTTCTTCGGGATCCCGGACAGCATCCGCTCGCCCGACGGCCTCCCGGTCAACGCCGTGCGCGGCCTGCTCGACATGACCGCGCGCCTGGTCACGAGCCGGCACCCGATCCGGATCGTGGCGTGCTGGGACGACAGCTGGCGGCCGGCGTTCCGGGTCGCGGCCATCCCGTCCTACAAGGCGCACCGCGTGGTCGCCGGGACGACCGACGTCGAGGAGGTGCCCGACCTCCTCTCCCCGCAGATCCCGGTCATCGTCGAGGTGCTCGCCGCGCTCGGGATCGCGCGGGTCGGGGTGCCGGGGTACGAGGCCGACGACGTCATCGGCACCCTGGTCGCACGCGAGGGCGCCGTGCCGGCCGACCGGCGG
>NZ_DATCNW010000459.1:0-17460 GCF_036565025.1 Pengzhenrongella sp. | reverse complement strand
GTCGGTGCGGCGACGCTCCCGTCCGTCGAGGTCCCGTGCGCCGCGCCGGGAGTGACCGCCGCGCCGTCGGGGGTGACGGTGGTTCCGGTGGTGCCGCGGGACAACAGCTCCAGCGCGGCACCACCGGGCGTTCCAGGACCCGCGGCGGCGGCAGCCGAGGCTGAAGCGGAGGAAGGCAGGATAGTCCCGGGTGCACCGGAGGCGGCGGTTTCGGGGACCGCGGCGCCGCGCGACGCGCCGACCCGGACCGGCCCAGCAGGCAGCGCCACGACGCGAACCATTCCGGCCGGCAGGGCCGCACCGATCGTCGCGGAGGCCCCGGTCGCCCGGGTCGCCGCAGTTGCCGGCGTTGCCGCAGTTGCCGGCGTTGCCGCGGTTGCCGCAGTTGCCGGCGTTGCCGCGGTTGCCGGCGTTGCCGTGGTTGCCGCGGTTGCCCGCGGACCTGACCCCGCGGGAACCGACGGGGTCGCAGGCGGCACCGCGCGGCCGTTCGTCGCGCCGGCCGCGAGAGTCCCGGCCGACCCGCCCACGCCGGACCCGTCCGCACCGGGGCCGTTCGCACCGGGCCCGTTCGCGCCGGAAAGGCTTCCGCTCCCACTGGTCTGGTGCGCGCCGGACGAGGTCGCGGCCGGGCTCGGCGCGCGCGCGATCCCCGGGGTCGTACCCGCGCGACCCGTTGCACCCACCGCGCCCGGCGCGCCGACCGCGTTCGCGGAGGTCGTCGCCGTCGAGCCCGCTGCAGCGCCGGGCCCGCTCGCGGTCTCGGTCCGAGCCGCGAGCGCGGTCTCGACGGGTCGGGCATCCCCGGCGCGGGTCGCGTGGAGGGTCGCTGCGGAACCGGCCGCGTCGGTCCCAGCCGGCTGACTGCTGCCGGTCGGAGCGTCGGCGAGGTCGCCCGTGATCGGGTCGCCGTCCTGGTCGGCACGCTGCGCGGGGTCCCGAGAGAGCTCGCCGCTGTCCTTGCGCACGCTCCGTGCGCGCCGGGCCTCATCGGCCGCGGAGCCGGCACGTGTCGCTGCGGTGCTGCGAGCCCGTGCGCTCGCAGCCCCACGAGCCTGCTCCGCCGCCGATCGCCGAGCCTCGCCCACCGCGGCGTTGCGAGCCTCCTCGTCAGCCGATCGCCGAGCCCGGCCGAGCGCGGCGCCACGAGCCTGCTCCGCCGCCGATCGCCGAGCCTCGCCCACCGCGGCGCTGCGAGCCTCCTCGTCAGCCGATCGCCGAGCCTCGCCCAGCGCGGCGCTGCGGGCCTCGTCGGCGCGAGAGGCCCGGGCCTCCTGGGCGACGGCCGGCCGGCGTCCGGCGTCGCGCGAGGCGACCTGTGCGTCGAGCACCGCGGCGAAGTCGTCCGCCGGCTCGGGGCCTCGCCCCGGAGCCGGCGACCGCGACGGCTCGGCGCGCGTCGGGACGGGGGTCAGGATCTGCAGGCTCACGGGGCCACTCCTTGTCTGTCGAGGGTCGGTCCGTCGGTGGTCGGTCCGTCGGTGGTGATCGGTCCGTCGGTGGTTCGGTCCTGCGGACGCAGGTCGGTGCGCGCGCTCATCGGCCGCCCACCCCCGGACGCCTGCGCGACGCGCCGGGCGCGCGCCGCACCCGATCCGGCGATCTCGTCCAGCACGATCTGTTCGGTGCGGTCGTCCTCGTACCGCACCAGCAGCACGTGCTTGTCCTCGAGCTTCTCCAGGCCGACCGAGCGCGAGCGGGTCGCCTGCCATTGGGTGGTGCTGACCTGCGCGACCTCGCGCGCACCCGCCGCGAGCTCGATCGCCTCGACGAGCAGGAACCGGAGCGCGGTGCGGCCGACGACGGCGCGGCCGAAGGCCCGCTGGTCGCCGTCGGGCAGCAGTGCGTCCGCGAGGGCGACCGCCCGCGCGTCCCGGTGCGCCTGCGCCGACCGGAGCGCGGCGTTGGCGGACGCGAGCCGCGCCGCCGCCTGGTCCTCCTGGAGCCGGCGCAGTCGCAGCAGGCCGGCGAGCCGGAACGCGCGCTCCATCACGCCACCCCCAACCGCGCGATGAGTGCGCCGAGGTGCTGCCACGAGGTGGCGGCGGTGACCCGCTCGTCCATCGGCTGCCGCAGGAACGCATCGATGTGGTCGGCGTTCGCCACCGCGGCGTCGACCAGCGGGTTGGTGCCCGCGGCGTACGCGCCGACGTCGAGCAGGTCCTGCGCCTGGCGCCGCGCGGCCATGACCGTCCGCAGCGCCGTTGCCAGGCGGACCTGCTCGGGCGTCGAGACGCGCGACGCGACGCGCGAGATGGAGGCGAGCGCGTCGATGCTCGGGAAGTGCCCGGCGATCGCGAGCTTGCGGTCCAGCACGATGTGGCCGTCGAGGATCGACCGGGCCGCGTCGGCGATCGGCTCGTTGTGGTCGTCACCCTCGACCAGCACGGTGTACAGGCCGGTGACCGACCCGACCCGGCCGGTGCCCGCTCGCTCGAGCAGCCGGGCCAGCATCGCGAAGGTCGACGGCGGGTAGCCGCGGGTCGCGGGTGGCTCGCCGACGGACAGGCCGATCTCGCGCTGGGCCATCGCGACCCGGGTGAGCGAGTCCATCATCAGCACGACGTCGGCGCCCTCGTCGCGGAACGACTCCGCGATCCGGGTGGCGAGGAACGCCGAGCGCAGCCGGACCAGTGCGGGCTCGTCGGCCGTCGCGACGACGACGACGGACCGGGCCAGGCCGCGCGGACCGAGGTCGTCCTCGAGGAACTCGCGGACCTCCCGCCCGCGCTCGCCGACCAGCGCGATCACCGCAAGCTCGGCGTCGGTGCCGCGCGCGATCATGGACAGCAGGCTCGACTTGCCGACGCCCGAGCCGGCGAACAGGCCCAGCCGCTGGCCGCGTCCGACGGTGGTGAGCGTGTCCATCACCCGGACGCCGAGGCTGAGCGGGGCGTCGACCCGGTGCCGCGTGAGCGGTCCGGGGGCGGCGGCGTCGACCGGGACCCTGCCCGTCACGCGGAGCGGGCCGCGGCCGTCGATCGGCCGACCGAGACCGTCCACCACCCGGCCCAGCAGCCCGCGGCCGACCGGCGCCGTCAACGACCGGCCCAGCGCGCGGACCGGTGCGCCGGCCCGCAGCCCGTTGACCGCGGCGAGCGGCATGGCGCGGGCGACGTCGCGCGTCGTGGCGACGACCTCGGCCAGCACCGTGGAGCGGGGCTCGCCGATCTCGATGAGCTCGCCGACCGCGCAGTCCACCCCGGCCACCTCGATCGCGAGTCCGACGACGGTCCGCACCGTGCCGACCCGCTCGGGGCGCGCCGCGGCGAGGGCACGGCCCCAGCGGGCCAGGGTGGCCGTCATCGCGGGTCCTCGAACGCACGCCGCGCCCGCTCGACGGCGGTGCCGATCCGGGCGTCGAGATACCCGTCGGGGAACTCGCTCATCGCGTCGCCGGGCCGCAGCGACGCATCGGCGACGAGCTGGACACCCGGGGGCAGTGATGCCACCAGGCCCAACCCCGTCAGCAGCCGGAGGTCGACCGGGTTCAGGCGGACCGTGTGCACGCCCACCTCGGACGGCAGGCCGAGAGCGCGGGCGAGCGCGGCCCGGGCCCGGCTGGCGGCATCCGGGTCGTCGTCGTCCAGCTCGCGGCCGAGCAACGCCAGCGCGAGGTCGAGCGCACCCTCCTCCAGCGCCAGGAACGCGTCGGCGAGCACCGGGACGGTCCGCGCCGAGACGGCGTCGGCCGCCCGGAACAGCAGGGCGAGAGCCGCGTCGAGCTGGACGCTGCGGGTGCGCTCGGCGGCCTGCTGCGCCTCGTCGAGCATGCGGCGGTGGTTCGCGGCCGCCTGCGTGGCCGCACGGGTGCCGGCCGCCCACCCGGACGCCCAGCCCGCCGCCCGGACCTCCTCGGTGGCCTGCTCCGAGCGTGCGCCGAGCACCCCGCCCAGGGCCGCGGGGCGGAACCGGGTGCCGCCCGAGTGCTCAGACATATTCGTCCTCCCCCTCGCGGCGGATCGCGATCTGCCCGCTCTCCTCGAGATGACGGATGATCTTGACGATCGCGGCCCGCGCCTCTTCGACCGTCGACATGCGGGTCGGGCCGAGCAGCTCCATCTCCTCGACGAGGTTCTCCCGGGCCCGCTCGGACAGGTTCGTGAGGATCTTCTCCTTGACCTCGTCGGACGTGTTCTTCAGCGCGACGGCGAGGGACGCGCCCTCGACCGTGCGGAGCACGAGCTGCACGGCGCGGTCCTCGAGCAGCACGACGTCACCGAAGACGAACATCCGGCTGCGGATCTCCTCCGCGAGCGCCTGGTCGCGCGCCTCGAGCCCCTCGAGGATCAGCTTCTCGGTGCCAGGATCGGAGTGGTTGATGATCTCGACGAGGGGCTGGATGCCGCCGACGGCCGTGCTCTCCTGCGTGGTCAGCACCGAGGACGCCTTGCGGTGCAGGGTCTCCGCGACCACCGCCACGACGTCCGGCGAGGCGCGCTCCATCAGGGCGATCCGGTGCGCTACCTCGCCCTGGGTGTCCCCGGGCAGGCCGGCCAGGATCGCCGAGGCGTGCTCGGGCCGCAGGTGCGCGAGCACCAGCGCGACGGTCTGCGGGTGCTCGCCGGACAGCAGCGAGAGCACCTGCCGGGCATCGGCGTGCTGGAGGAACTCGAACGGCTGCCCGGCCATCACCGTGGACAGCCGGTCCATCACGCTGTGGGCCCGTTCGGGACCGAGCGAGGCCTCGAGCAGCGCCTGGGCGAACGCCAGCCCGCCGCGCGCGATCATGTTCGGCCCGGCGATCGATACCGCGTGGAACTCCTCCATGACGCCGTGCGCCAGGTCGGTGTTGATGTGCTCCAGCCGGACGAGCTCGGCAGTGATCTCGTCGATCTCGGCGTCGTTCAGCCTCGCCATCACCCGGGCGGCCTGATCGCGGCCCAGCTGGAGCAGGACGACGGCGGCCTTCTGGGTCCCGGTGAGCGACGCCGTGGAGACCGGGGTCGCGGTCACCGGAACGGTCGTGACGGTCATCGCTCAGCGCTGTCGACGAGCCAGCCGCGCAGCAGGTCGGCGACCTCGTCCGGTCGCTCGTTGGCGAGCGCACTGATCTCGCTGCGCTTGAGCTCAGCCTCGCCCGCCTTGGGCAGCGAGGCGGGCAGCGAGAGCGGGGTGTGCGCGGCGAACGGCAGCTGCTGCGGAGCCTCGGTCACGATCTGCAGCTCGCCGAGGTCGAGCGCCTGGCGACGGGCCAGCTTGGACCGCTTCTTCGACGAGATCAGCGCCACGACCAGGATCGCCAGGATCGCCAGCGCGATCGCACCGGACTTGATCAGGCTGAGCTGGGCGGCGGCCTTCTCCTGCTTGGTAGCCGCACCGAGCGCGGCCTTGGCGTCCTTGGCGGACTGCGTGTCGAACGCCATCCGGGTCACCGCGACGGTGTCGCCGCGGGTTGCGTCGACCCCTGCCGCGGCGGTGACCTGCGCGGTGAGGTCGGTCATGTTGAGCGCGGCCCCGGTCGCCTGGTCGACCACGACCGAGACGGACTGCCGGCGCACGCTGCCCGGGGTCGTGGTGGTGCGCTCGGTGACCTTGTTGACCGCAGGGTTCAGGTTCTCGCTCGTCTTGGTGTAGTTCCCGGTGCCGGACGTGACGCTGCCGGAGGGGACGGAGAGGTTGTCCGGGCCGAGCACCCCGCCGACCGGGGTCCCGCCGCTACCGGTGAACTTCTCGGTGGTCGTCGCGGACGACAGCGCGGGCACCTTGGTGGGCGCGGTGAAGACCTCGCTGGTCTTGTCGGTGTTGTCGAGGTTGAGCTCCGCGTTGACCGTCACGACCGCCTTGCCCGGGCCGACGACGCGGTCGAGCATCGCCTGGACGGACGCGGTGACGCGCTGCTCGTAGTTGCCGGTCTGCTGGTCCGAGGTGCCCCCGCCAGGCGTGCCGCCGACGGCCGACAGCACGTGACCGTTCGAGTCGATCACGGCGACGTCGGTCGGCTTCATGCCCTGCACGCCCGCCGAGACGAGGTGCACGATCGACTGGACCTGGTCGGCGTCGAGCGAGGTGCCGCGTGCGGTCTGCACGAAGACAGACGCGGTCGGGTCGGCCTTCGTGGACACGAAGACGGTCTCCTTGGGCATCGCGAGCTTGACGGAGGCGGCCTCGACGCCGTCGATCGAGGCGATGGTCTTGGCGAACTCGCCCTCCATCGCGCGCTGGTACGTCGTCTGCTGCTGGAACTCCGAGGAGGTCATGCTCATCTTGTCCAGCAGGGAGTACCCGGCGCCGTCGGTCGCGGCGGGCAGCCCCGCGGCGGCGACCTTCAAGCGGGTCGCGTAGAGCTGCTTCTGCGGCACCATGATCGTCCGGCCACCGTCGGTCAGCTGGTACGGCACCCCTTCGCCGGTGATCAGGTCGACGATGGCGCTCGCGTCCGCGCTCGAGACGCCCGAGAACAGCGGGCTCATCGCGGGCTTGGTCAGGTAGCTCGTGACGAAGATGCCGCCGATGACGAGGCCCGCGACCCCGATGATCGTGAGGGTGCGCTGGGCGATGCTGAACTGTCCGACGAGGGTCTTCAGGCGATCGAGTGCGGACGTGAGCTGAGCGGGCATCAGGCCTGCATCCTCATGATCTCGGAGAACGCCTCAACGGCCTTGTTGCGCACGGCGGCGGTCAGCTCGAGGGACACCTTGGCCTCGCTCGCGGCGATCGTGTAGTCGTGGATGTCGTTCAGGTCGCCGGTCACCGCGCGCACCGCGAGCTGGTCCGACGTCTTCTGCAGGCCCTGGAGCGAGTCGATCGAGGAGGTCAGGGCGTTGGAGAACTGCCCCCCGCCGACGGCGGCCGCACCCCCCTGCCCACCGGCCGCGCCCACGCCGCCGGCGGCACCGAGGTACCCGGTGCCCGTGACGCCGCTGACGGCGCCGATCATCGCGATGCTCATCAGGACCGTCCGATCTGCAGGGCTGCCTGGTAGGTCTCCTTGGCACGGTCCACCACGGCGGCGTTCGCCTGGTAACCGCGCTGGGCCATGATCAGCTGGGTCATCTGGCTCGCCATGTCGATGTCGGGATAGCGGACGTTGCCCTGCGCGTCGGCGAGCGGGTTGTTCGGCTCGTACACGACGCGGCCCACGGCGTTGCCCAGGGTGACGCCTGCCACGCGCACCCCGGCTCCGTCGTCGGTGTTGTTCCCGTAGTTCGCGGCCTGGGCCACGATGTACTTCGCCTGGAAGGCCGGGCCGCTGGTCCGGCTGGCGTTGGACATGTTGGCGAGGTTGTCGCTGACGGCGTCGAGCCACTTGCGGTGCAGCGTCAGGCCGGTGGCGGCGATGCCGATCGCGCCGAAGGTGGTCATCAGCTGGCCCGCATCGCGATGCGCAGCTCGGAGAACTCCTGGTCGGCCGCCTGGGTGGCGAGCTGGTAGCGGAGGTTGGTGTCGACGTTGAGGAGCGTCTCCGTGTCGAGGTTGACGTTGTTGCCGTCCGGCCGCGTCGGCTCGAGCGAGCGCGCAACCGTCGGGGTGACGGCGCCGGAGCCGTCCCGCACTGCCGTGGCGAGGGAGTCCTCGAACGCGACCCGGCCGGCCAGAAAGCCGGGGGTCTGGATATTTGCGACATTGTTCGCAATCACCCGCTGGCGCAGTGCGAGGCCGTCGAGCGCGCTATTGATCGCAACGAAGGACACAGAGTCGAACACGACGGACCACCTCGAGAACGAAGGGGTAATCGGCCGGTCCGTGGCCTGTGGGATGAGCAATCCGTGCTCACCCTCATCATCGGCGCCCTGGGCTGCGGGATGAGTTTCAACCGCCCGCCGAGGTCTGTTATCACCCGTACGGACGTATTACCTGTTAACACCATTCCGATCGGTGCGGAATGACTATCCGGCCGTATCGAGGTAAACCGGACACGTCTCCGGGGTGGCGCGCAGCTGCTCGACCGCGCGCAGCTGGCGCCGGCTGTGCTCGGCGGCCTCGGCGAGCGACACCGCGACCCGCAGCTGGCGGCTCAGCAGAGCCTGCGCGCGCTCGACGAGCGGGGCGGGCAGCAGGCCGAGGTTCGTCGGCGGCACCCACGCCGGGCCGGCGGGGCCCTGCGCCCGGCCGACCCGGAGGACCTCCTCGGCCTGGGCGACGTCGAGCTCGAGGTCCGCGAGCGCGTTGGACCACGCCGTCGTCCACCCGGGTGCGGGCCCGGCGGGTCGCGCCAGCACGGAGGTCACCCGACGCCGAGCTCACTGCTCGCGGCAGGCTCGCCGAACGCATCTGGTGGGGTACGTGCGGTCGGGATCAGCGCGACGGCGTCCGCGACGACGGTGGCGGCGGCCTCGTGCCAGGCATCGCGCAGCGGGGTGACGAGCGCGCCGCACGCGGCGGTCCGGTCGGCGTCGCCGGCGATCGAGCAGCCGAGCAGCTCGTGCAGCAGGTACAGGTACAGGTCCATCAGCGCGCGGCCGCCCGACCAGGTCGCGACGTCGAGCGTCGAGGCGAGCCCCGAGACGATCGCGTACGCGTGGTCGAGCGCCTCGGTGGCCTCCCTGTCGTTGCCGGCCCGCTGCGCAGCCTGGGCCCGGTCGATGTCGAGGACAAGGCGGTCGTAGAGCATCGTGAGGATCCGGTGCGGTCCGGCAGTGGCAACGGCGTTGGCCTGGAACCGGCTGCGGGTGAGGGCGAGATTCATGATGTCCTCCGAGGAACGACACGGGCGGTCATGCGTTGGTGGTGCTGGGCAGCAGGGCGGAGAGCTGGCTGGTGAGCCAGTTCCCCTGGGCCTTGAGGTTGCTCAGCGTCACCTCGAGGTCCGAATAGGTCTTCTGCAGGCTCTCCTTGCGCAGCGCCAGGGTGACGTCCCAGGCGGAAACCTGCGCGTTCATGCTCGTGGTGAGGCTCTGCTGGCCCTTGATCTTCAGCGACAGCGAGCCCTCGAGCGGGTCCGACGCCGCCTTCGTGACCGTCGCGACGCGGGTCGCCACCGCTTGGATGATCTTCTGCACGTTGGCAGGGTCGGCGGCCATGGCGGCGGTGAACTTCGCCTCGTCGAACGAGATCGTGCCGTCGCGGCCGATCACGATGCCGACGGTGGACGGCGAGACGTCGTCGACGGGGTACGACGCGGCCGTGAGGACCGCCTGCTGCAGGGCACGGGTCGCGGTGTCGCCCGAGAGCACGCCGCCGGTGATCGAGGAGGTGCCGTCGGCCTTCGTCGTCGTGGTGGTCGCCGTCCGGGAGGTGATCTCGGAGAAGACGACACCGAGGGAGCCGATCATGTCCGTCGCGAGCTTCTTCACTGCGGCGTCGTTGCGCGCGATGGTGACCGTGACGGGAGACGCCTTGAGCGTCGAGACCGTGAGGTCGATCCCGGTCAGGATGCCGGTGAAGGTGTTGCTCGCCGAGGTCACGTGCTGCTCCGCGGTCGTGCCGGCCCACAGGGTGATCGCCGCGTCGCTCGGGGAGGTGATGGCATCGGCGCGCGCGATGGTCGCGGCCGGGGCGGTACCGCCCTGGATCGCGCCCGCCGTGACCGTGCCGCTGTAGAGGTCGAACCCCGACGCGGTGCCCGTCGCGTTCGAGGTCAGCTGGAGTCGCGACTGGGTGTCCGAGACCTTCACGACGGTCGCGGTGACTCCGGTGCCGGCGGCGTTGATCGCGCTGGCGAAGCCCGCGAGGGTGGTCACTCCGGTGAGGCTGACGACCTTGGCCGTGGCGGTCGGGACCGGCCCCTGCCCGAGGGTGACGGTCGCGGGGACGGCCCCGCCGAACAGGGCGGCGAGGGTGGTCACCGCGCCGGTCACCGAGGTCTGGGCGGTCGCCACGTGGTCGACCGTGAAGCTGAGCGACCCCGCCTGGGCCGTGCCCGACGTCGTGACGCGCACGGACGAGTCGGACGACGTCGCCGTGACGGCGGCCCACGACGCGGGCAACGAGGCGGTCGTCGCGCTCGTCGCGAGGGACGCGACCTTCGCGTTGAGCCCCTGGAGCGCCGAGACGAAGGTGTTCGTCGTGGTGATGTTCGCCTTGAGCAGCGTCTGAGGCATTGCCTCGACCTGCATGAGGGAGTTGATCAGCGACGTCGTATCGATACCGCTCGACAGCCCGTCGATGCCGACGTTCGCCATCAGGTTCCCTCCCGTGCTCGTCGAGGCGCCGGGCCTGCCCGCGGGTCAGATCGGCGCAAATGCGTTCGGCGGTGGGTGACGGTCCAGGTCACCCACCGCCGATCGGTCGAGCTGTGCTGCCAACTACCGAGCTGTACTGCCTGTACCGCCCCCCGGCATCACCCGGGGATTACTGCAGGAGCTGCAGCACACCCTGGGGGATCTTGTTCGCCTGCGCGAGCATCGCCGTGCCGGCCTGCGCAAGGATCTGGGCCCGGGTGAAGCTGACCATCTCCGAGGCCATGTCGGTGTCGCGGATGCGGCTCTCCGAGGCCGACAGGTTCTCCACCGAGACGTTGAGGTTCTTGATGGTGTGCTCGAACCGGTTCTGCAGGGCACCGAGGGTGGCTCGAGAGGACGAGACCGCCTTGATGGCCGTGTCGATGAGACCGATGGCCGTGGTCGCGCCGGCCTTGCTGGTCAGGTCGACGCCGTTGACGCCGAGGTCGGTCGCGGAGAAGCCGGCGACACCGGCGCCCGCCGCGCTCGCGACGTTGGCACCGGCGAGGCCGGCGCCGCTCACGACGACCGCCGCAGCGTTGGCGGTCTTGCTGGTGACGGTCAGGCCACCGGTCGTGGAGTCCACGGACGCGGTGTAGTTCGCCGAGAAGGCAGCGTCGGCGTTGAGCTGGCCGGAGATGACGTTCGCGTCGGTCTGCACCGTGAGCGCCGCCGTGGTGGTCACGACACCACCCTGGGTGAACACCGCAGCGGCGGCAGTGGTCGAGGCCGCACCGTTGGCGTACTTGGCGTTCGCCGAGGAGGTGCCGCCCGAGACGATGTCTACCTGGATGGTGTCGTTCGCCGCGTAGCCGACCTGGATGTCCTTGGCGGCGAACGAGCCATCGAGGACGTTGATGTTGTTGAACGTCGTCTTGTCCGCGATCCGGGTGAGCTCCGACTTGAGGGCCGTGGCCTCCGTGTTGATGGCCGCCCGCGAGTCCACGTCGTTCGAGTCGTTAGCGGACTGGACGGCGAGGTCGCGCATGCGCTGGAGGATGGCGTGCGACTCGGTCAGCGCGCCTTCAGCGGTCTGCACGACCGAGATGCCGTCCTGAGCGTTGCGGACCGCGACCTTCAGGCCGCCAACCTGCGAGCGCAGGCCCTCGGAGATGGCCAGCCCGGCAGCGTCGTCGGCCGCACGGTTGATCCGGAAACCGCTCGACAGCTTCTCGAGCGACTTGCTCAGGTCGTTCTGTGTGACGGAAAGGTTGCGGTACGAGTTGATTGCCGCGATGTTCTGGTTGATCGAAAGACCCATGATCGTGCTCCTCCTTGAATTGGGTCGTACACGCCGCCCGTCCATGGGCTGGCACCCGGCTCATCGGCGGCTCGCGGACCTCGTTGAGGGTTTCCGCCGAGATCTTTCGCTGGCTCCCCGAATGCCAGCGGCGCCCGAGGAAGGATCCACCCGTGCGCCGCTGGACGTGCTGGTCGTGCGATCAGGCCGTTGCGTAACCTGCCCCGGCCGGTTGACCGGCGAGCGCGGCCAGGTCGACCTCCGAACGCTGGTGCGGCAGCACGCCGGCACCGGGCATGGCGAGCTGCGAGGCTCGCGACAGGAAGGACGCCTCCTGGGCCACCATCGCGAAGTACGCCCGACGGCGACGCTCGGCCACGCCGTCGGGCCGCTCGGCGCATGGCACGAGGCTCGGTTCGAGGCTCGCGTTCATCCCGTCCTTCATGAGCGCGAGGGCCTCGGTGCGCAGCTGGCTGATGCGGGACTGGGTCACGCCCATCTCGGCCGCGAGCTCCACGACGGGCCGCTCGGAGAAGAACAGCTGCTCGACGACGTAGCGCAGCCGCTCGGGCAGGGCCGCCACGGCCGCGCGCAGGTGCTGCAGCTTCTCGGTCACGAGCAGGTTCTCCTCGGGCCCGATGCCGGGCTCGGCGACGGTGTCGGCGATCGCACTGTCGAACGCTTCGATGCTCAGGATCCGCCGGTCGGCGTCGCCACGGGCGGCGTCCACCTCGGCCACCGAGGTGCCCAGGGTGGAAGCGAGCTCCTCGCGCGAGGGAGTGCGGCCGAGCCGCGACGTCAGCTCGTCGCTCGTCGTGGAGACCCGGCGGGCGCGCTGGCGGGCGCCCCGGGAGACCCAGTCCATCGAACGCAGCTCGTCGAGCAGCGCACCGCGGATCCGCAGCGCCGCGTACCGGGGGTACGGCACCCCGGTCGACGCGTCGTAGGCCTGAGCCGCCTGCACCAGGGCGAGGGCGCCGGCCGAAGCCAGGTCGTCCCGCGAGACGTAGGAGGGGACTCGCCCGAGCAGTTCGGACACGTGGTACCCCACCAGAGGGAGGTTCGCCGTCACCAGGGCGTCGATCTGAGCTTCAGAGTTGGGCACAAGAGGGTTTCGGCCCGGGGGCGACCCGTCTTGAGGTTTCGTTAGCGCAGGGGAACCCACGAACGAGGACGTTTCGTGGGTGAATCCCAAGGTTCACCCCTCCCGTCTGCACCTTCATCCCGCCGGTCCGACTTGAGTGTGACCTTGGTCACACCCGATCGGCCTATTGGCGGCGGGGTCGTACAGGGCCGAATGCATTCATAGGGATCGCACGAGGCGGCGCAACTCGCCGAACGGTCACAAGTGCGCCTCGCCTGCCGATGGGTAGCCTGAACACCACTGGCCCAATGCCCATGAGCGGGGAGCACCGATGAGCGTCGCAGAGCTGTCCGCCGTGCTGTGGCGGGAGCGCCAGCTGCTCGAGCTGTTGCTGTTCAAGCTCGAGGAGGAGCAGCTCGTGCTCACCACCGGTCGGACCCGCTGGCTCGGGCACGCCACCCGCGAGGTCGAGCAGGTGCTCGACCAGATCCGGGACGCCGAGCTCGGCCGCGCGGTCGAGGCCGACGCCGTCGCCCGCGAGCTCGGGATCGCACCGGCGAGCGGCCTGCTCCGGCTCGCGAACGCGGCGCCCGAACCGTGGAAGGAGCTGCTGACCAGTCACCGGGAGGCCTTCGTCTCGCTCACCGCCCAGATCCAGGACGTCGCGCAGGGAAACCGCGAGCTGCTCATGAGCTCGCACCGCGCCGCCCAGGAGACGATCCTCGGCCTCGAGGAGACCGTGCGCACGTACGACCCGCACGGCACCGCCTCCTCGGCCGGCACGCCCGCCCAGCTCATCGACCAGTCGTTCTAGGAGAGGGAGCATCGTGAGCACCTTCTCGGGTCTCTCGACCGCACTGAGCTCTCTGATCGCGCAGCGCCAGGCGCTCGAGGTCGCCGGGCAGAACGTCGCCAACGCCAACACGGTGGGGTACACCCGCCAGCGCGCGGACCTCGCCACCGTCTCGGCCAACCTGGTCCCGGCGCTGTGGTCGAGCCCCCTCACCGCGGGCAACGGGGTCCAGGTCACCAGCATCACGCGGATGGGCGACGTGTTCCTCGACGCCCGGCTGCGGGCGGAGACCGGCGGCGCGTCCTTCGCCGCCGCCAAGGCCGAGGCCTACAGCCGGCTCGAGTCGACCGTGGCCGAGCCCGGCGAGCTGGGGGTGGCGAACGCCCTCCAGGAGTTCTGGGCAGGTTGGCAGGACGTCGGCAACGACCCGGGCTCGAAGGCGAGCCGCAGCGTGCTGCTCGAGGATGCGACGGCGCTCGCCAAGCGGATCAACGCCGGGCACGCCGCGGTGACCACCCAGTGGAGCCAGACCCGGACCGAGCTCGACTCCGCGATCAACGACGTCAACACCGGCGCCGGGATCGTGGCCGGCCTGAACAAGTCCATCCGCGGGGTGATCGCCTCGGGTGGTTCTCCGAACGAGCTGATCGACCAGCGCAACGTTGTCGTGATGAAGCTCTCCGCTCTCGTCGGCGCAAGCGCCACGCAGCGCGACGACGGCACGATCGACGTCTCCGTCGACGGCAACCCGCTGGTTCGCGGCGAGAACTCCTTCGCCATCACGGTCAACCCCACCTCCTACACGATGGGTCAGCCGGTGACCCTCAGCTGGGCCGGTACCCCCTACCCGCTCAACCCCGCGTCGGGCTCGATCGCCGGCATGGTCGCCGCCCTCGCCCCGACCCAGGTCACCGGCAACGGCGGCATCCTCGCCGAGGCCGCGGCGTCCTACGACGTGCTCGCCACGACGCTGATCACGCAGGTCAACGCGCAGCACGCGCTGGCGGTGACGGCCGGCGGCGCGGCGGGCGGCGCCTTCTTCACCTCGGTCGGCCCCTCGTCCGCCGCGACCCTCTCGGTGGCGATCACCGACGGCGCCGACATCGCCGTGGGGAAGCCCGGCGGCGGTGTGCTCGACGGTTCCATGGCCGATCCGATGTCCGAGCTCGGCAAGACGACCACCGGCCCCGACTCGCACTGGTCCGACTTCGTCGTCGGGCTCGGGGTCACCTCCCGGTCCGCCACCCAGCGAGCCACCATCACCGAGTCGACCCGGAGCACCGCCGAGGGGCTGCAGATGTCCAACGCGAGCGTGGACATCGATGAGGAGTCGACGAACATGCTCGCCTCACAGCGGGCCTACGAGGGCGCCGCGCGCGTGCTCACCGCGATCGACTCGATGCTCGACACCCTGATCAACCGCACCGGCCTCGTAGGGAGATCCTGACCATGATCGGCCGCGTCACCCAACAGACGGTCCAGCGATCCACCCTCGCCAACCTGCAGCTGAACCTTTCCGCGATGGCTCAGCTCCAGGGCAAGCTGTCGAGCAACAAGAGCATCACCAAGCCCTCCGACGACCCGGCCGGCACGGGTTCGGCCATGGCGCTGCGTGGCTCGCTGCGCGCCAACGCGCAGCACTCGCGCAACATCGACGACGGCAACGGCTGGCTCTCCACGATCAACACGGCCATGCAGAGCTCGATCGACACGCTGGGCCGGGTGCGCGACCTCACCGTCCAGGGCGCGAGCTCGGGCACGATGGACGCCACGGCGCGCGAGGCGATCGCGGTCGAGATCGACGGCCTGCGGGACTCGCTGCTGAGCGAGGCGAACACCAGCTACCTCGGCCGGTCCGTCTTCGCGGGTACCTCCGATGTGGGCTCGGCGGTCACCGTGACCAACGTGCCCGACCCGCTCGTCCCCGGCAGCACCCGCACCTACACGTCGAACTCCGTCCCGGGCACCAGCGTGCAGCGGCGGGTCGACGCGAACACCCTGGTCCGGGTCGACGTCGACGGCTCGGCGGCCTTCGGTGCCGGCGGCGGGTCGATCTTCGCGACCCTCGACCGGATCTCCGCCACGCTGCGGACGAGCGGCCCGCTCACCGGCGAGATCGCCGCCCTCGACGTGCACCGCGACGCGATGCTCTCGCAGCTCTCCGGCGTCGGCGCCCGGCACGGACAGGTTCTGTCCGCCCAGTACCGGGCACTCGACACGAAGACCGGGATCCTCGGTCGGCTGTCCGGCGTCGAGGACGTCGACCTCGCTGCCACGGTCGTCCAGCTGCAGGCGCAGGAGGTCAGCTACAAGGCTGCCCTTGGCGCCACGGCGCGCGTCCTGCAACCGACTCTGCTGGACTTCCTCCATTGAGCGCCGCGCCGATGCTGGTCCACCCTGTCGCCGCGCTGCCGGGCCTCCCGGACCACCTCGAGTACTCCCTCGACACGCTGGACGACGACGGCACCCTGTTCGCGCTGCGCAGCGCGAGCGACCCGGGGGTTCGGCTCTTCGTGGTGCGGCCCGGGGTCTTCTTCGCCGACTACACCCCGAAGGTCGACGCCGAGACCCGGCGCGCGATCGGTCTCGGCGAGGGTGACGAACCGCTGCTGCTCGTCGTCGTGCACCCCGGGGACTCCACGACGCCGACGACGGCCAACCTGCTCGCACCGGTCGTGGTGAACCTCACGACCGGCGCCGCGACGCAGGTCGTGCTGGACGACAGCCAGTGGCCGCTGCGCGCACCGCTCGGGTAACGCGAAACCCCTCAATCCCCCGCGCCGAACGCCGATCAGATCTCCATGCACCCGCCCCGGGCCCCTCACCAAGGATCGCCACGATGACCACTCGTTGTTCGAATCCCCGTTCGAACCCGTCCCGGCCACGCCGGTGACCGCAACCGAGGTCACCGTGCACCGCCAGCCCGTGGTGCGACCGGACCGCTCAGTGCACGGGTACGCGGTGAATGTCCTGGTGCGGGCGCCCCTCACCCGGGCCCAACACGGCGACGAGCTCGACGCGCTCGTGCACGCCGAGTACGAGAAGCTCGACCTGGACGCCCTCGGCGGCGGCAGCGTGGTCTTCGTGCGCGCCACGACCGCGATGCTGAACAGCGACTGGCCGCTGCCGGAGACCCCCGGCGGTCTCGTCCTGGAGGTCCCCCCGCACTTCGCCGAGCTGCCCGACGCCGCCGAGCACCTCATCCGGCTGCGCGCGAGCGGCATCGCCCTCGCGCTCGCCGACTACGTGCCGGGCGGCGCCCAGGACGTCCTGCTCGAGCTGGTCGACTTCGCGAAGGTGGACCTCGGCCGCGGGGTCGACGTCGCCGCGTACGCCGTCGCGCACGCCCACCGGCGCGACGTCGTCGTGATCGCCGAGCGGGTGGACCGCGAGGCAGCGGTCCGCTTCTGCGCGACGCACGAGGTCGAACTGCTGCAGGGCCCGCTGTTCCAGCGCGACGCGACCCCGACCGCGCGCGAGTTCAACGCGGGCGAGATCCAGTGCCTGGAGCTGATGCAGCTGCTGAGCGCCGCGGACGTCGACCCGGACCGGGTGGTCCGCGTCGTCAGCTCGGACCCGGAGCTCGCGATCCGGGTGCTCCGGCTGGTCAACTCCAGCGCCATCGGCATCCGGCGCCGCATCGACTCGGTCCGCCAGGCCGTCATCCTGCTCGGCCCGCAGCCGCTCGCGGCGCTCGCGATGGCCGCGCTCGGCGACGCGGGCAGCCACACCGTGGCTGGCCTCTGGTTCGTGCTGACCCGGGCCGTGGCCTGCCGGTCCATCGCGGGCGAGGACGCCGCGTACACGGTCGGCCTGCTCTCGGCCGTCGCCGCGCAGCTGCAGATCGCACCCGCCGACCTCGTCGCGCGCACCGGGGTGTCCGCCGACGTCGGGGACGCCTTGCTCACGATGACCGGGCCGTACGGCCACGTGCTGGCCGCCGTGCTCGCGCACGAGGAGAACGACATCGCGGCCGTCGAGGCGACCGGCCTGGAGTCGTTCGACGTCGCGCACGCCTACCTCGCCGCGATCGCCGACGCCCTCGGCACGGCCACCTCCCTGGCCGGCCAACCAGCCGGCGCCCATTGACCCCTCCTCCTCCCCGGGTCACGCCAACCCGCCCGAGCCGGCCCGAGATCCGCAACCTGCGCACATCGGCGCAGCCTGCGCACGTCCGATGTGCGCAGTCGACACGCTTGTGCGCACTTTGTCCGCGACCGGGCGGCGGGACGGACGGGGG
>NZ_DATCNW010000458.1:0-11691 GCF_036565025.1 Pengzhenrongella sp. | reverse complement strand
GGACGTCGTCGGCCGCGTCGTTGGCGTCGTCGGCCGCGTCGGCGGTCCGGGCTGCGGTCTCATGGTCGGCCACGTCGGCAGGTCGTGCCGCCACGTCGTCGACCGCGTGCGGCGTCACGTCCTCGGCCGCGTGAGCAGCGACGACGTCGGCCGCATCCAGCACGGCGTCCTCGTGGGCGGCGTCCGCCTCGACGGCGTCCGGGAAGCGGTGACCGGCGGCCCGGCGGGCGGACCACCCGGCGATCTGCAACGCGGCGGCGTCCCGCGGGCGGGCGAGCAGCACGTACGACAGCCCCCAGGCCGCGAAGGCGGACCCGACCACGAGCAGCCAGCTGCCGAGGCCGGCCCAGAGGCCCAGCCCGAAGCACACAGCGAAGAGGCCAAGCCTCAGGACGGAATAGATCACGATCGGCACAGGTCCAGGTTAGGGGCGGCGCGTCCGCGCTGCGGACACTTACTGTTAAGGCATGCGCAACTTCGGGGTCCTGCTACTCGTCGGGCTGGTCGTCTACACGGTCGTCGATGTCACGCGCAGCGAGCGTGCGGAGCGTTTCGGGATCCCGCAGGCGATCTGGATCATCCTGATCCTGCTGTTTCCGCTCGTCGGCTCGGTCGCCTGGCTCGCCCTGAGCCGGTCGGCGCGCAACCACCCGGATCGCCCCCCGCGCGACGGCGGTGGCGGCGCCGGGCGCCGCTCCCCGTCCCCGGCACCCAAGCTCGGCCCCGACGACGACCCGGAGTTCCTCTGGCGCCTCGAGCAGCGCCAGCGCGAAGCCAGGCGCAACAACACGGCGAAACCCGACCCCGACGACGGCGGCACCGACCAGGACCCCGCCGGCCCCCGCGGCACAACCCCCTAACCGCCCGCACGCCCAGGGCCCGAAGGCCGGGACGCCCGACAGACTGCGCACATCGGTGCGGACTGCGCACTTCGGATGTCCGCAGCCTGCACGGTTGTACGCAGTCTGCGGGCTGCGACCCTCGCCCGCCCGAAGGCTCGCTGACTGTGAGCCGTGGGGCGCGGATCGGACCCGGTACTCACTGGCTCGCCGCTCGAGGGCGCCCCACGCGGCCGACGGGCGCGCGACGGCGTCGTTTGCCGCAGACTGCGCACATCCGTCTCGACTGCGCACATCGGATGTCCGCAGCCTGCCCCGATGTGCGCAGTCTGCGGACGGACGGCTGGTGACGGCCCCGCCGCGCGGCCGCGCACGTGCCGCACTGCGACCGACCGGGCGGGAGCCGACCGGGCGGGTCAGAGGCCGGAGTAGGTGTGTTTGCCGGTGAAGAAGAGGTTGACGATGGTGAAGTTGGCCAGGACGCAGGCGTAGCCGACCAGGACGAACAGCGCGGCACGGCGTTCGGCCCAGCCTCTGGTGCTGCGGGCGTGCAGGTAGCTCGCGTAGACGACCCAGACGACGAAGCTCCAGACCTCCTTCGGGTCCCAGCCCCAGTACCGGCCCCAGGCGTGCTCGGCCCAGATGGCGCCGGCGATGACGGTGAAGGTCCACAGCACGAAGCCGACCGCGTTGAGCCGGAAGGACAGCGCCTCGAGCTCGGTCGAGCGCGGGACCGTCTCGAGCCAGCGCCAGCCACTGCGGTTCAGGACCGCAGACCCGCGCTCGCGCGAACCCTTGAGCAGCTGGAGCACGCTCGCCGCGAACGCGACCGTGAACACGCCCGTCGCGGTGATCGCGACGCCGACGTGGATGACGATCCAGTACGTCTGCAACGCGGGCTGGACGCCCTCGGCCTTGATGAAGAACACGCTCAGCGCGAGGCCGAGCGAGAGCACGGTGAGTCCGGTGACGGCCACGCCCAGGAAGGGCAAGTCGCGCCGGGCCAGCACGACAAGCAGCACGATGATGGCGACCATCGAGCCGACCACTGCGAACTCGTACATGTTGGCCCACGGGGTACGGCCCGCGGCGATGCCGCGCAGCACGACGGCGGCGATGTGCATCGCGAGCGCGAGCATCGTCGTCGAGCGGGCGATGCCGCGGGCCTTGGAGTGCCGCCGGGGCAGCGCGCTGCCGGAGGCTCCGGTCCGTGCCGGTCCGGTGTTCGCCGGCCGCTCGTCCAGACCGGTCCGCTCGGGTGCGAGCGTCGCGGTGCGCGCAGCGCCCGCGCCCGCGCCCGCGCCCGCGCCGACCATCCCGGCGGTCGGCTCTGCACCGCGCCCGGCGCGCCTGACCGCGCTGCCGGCCTGCTCGGCCAGCCGCGCGAGGTCGATCGAGTACGCGATCAGCGCGACGGTGTAGACCGTCGCCGCACTCCACACCAGCTTCGTGCTCAGGTCGCCCAGCTCTACCAGGGTCATCGGCCCGCCTCCGGTCCTGTCAATGCGTCGTCCTGCAGGTCATCGTCGCGAAAATCCGCTGTCACAGCATCCTCTACTTCACCCGGGTTCGCGTCCGGGTCCGCATCCCGGTCCGCGTCCGGGAGCGCCGCCATGACCCGGTCCAGCTCGGCCTGCAGCCCGAGGTCGTCCCCCCGGGCGAGCGCGGCCGCGGTGATCGTGGTGCGACCGGCGCCGTCGGGCACGGCCCGGACCCAGATCCGGCGCCGCGGCGTGAACAACGACGTCGCGAGGCCCGCGAGCGCGGTCAGGGCGAAGAGCAGCACGAACGCGAGCGTGGGGTCGTGCCGCAGGTCGAGCGCGACGTACCTCGGCAGGGCGTCGAACGAGATCGTGCCGAGGCCGTCCGGCAGCTTCGTGGTCTGGCCCGGGCGCACGTACAGCGTGACCGGCACGCCCTTCGCGTTGACCTCCTGCTTCATGCCCTTCTCGTCCAGCTGGTACGCGTTCTGCGGGACGCCGGTGTCCAGGCCGAGGTCGCCGGTCCACACCGAGAGCACCAGCAGCGGCGAGTTGGGCTGCGGGTTCACCGAGCGCCACAGGTTCGGGCCGGTCTCGACCGCCGTCGGGAGCAGGAAGCCGACGACGCCGATCTGCTTGCCGCTCGACACGTCGGGCACCTTGACGACGCCGCGCGAGGTGTACACCTGGTCGGCGGGCAGGAACGGCACGGGTCCGGCGAAGGCGACGTTCCCTGCGGCGTCGTGCACCGTGACGTCCGGCGCGTAGCCGTTGCCCTGCAGGTAGATCTTCGCCCCGTCGACGTCGAGCGGGTGGTTCACCTTGATCGACTCCGGACGTTCGGTGCCGTCCGGCTCGCGCACCGTGACGTCGGCGCGGAAGTACCGCGCGGCGAGGGACTCGGGGTCGAACCGCGCCGCGAACTTGTCGAGGGTGAGAGTGAACGGGGTCAGGCTCGCGGGGTCGAAGCCGGTGCCGCTCTCGAAGGTGTTGTAGTCGACGACGGCGTTCGCGAAGCCGCGGTCCTGCACGACGATCGCCTGACCCCGGTAGTGCAAGAACTGGCCGGCGCCGACCGTGACGAGCAGGCCGAGCAGCGCGAGGTGGAACACGAGGTTGCCCGTCTCGCGCACGTACCCGCGCTCGGCGGCGGCGGTCCAGGTCCCCTCGCCGTCGCCGACGGGCGGCTTCTCCTCGCGCACGTCGACCCGGAACCGCGGCAGCCAGCGCCAACGACCGCGTAGCGCGAGCGCGGCCGCGTCGACGACGGCGCGCGGGCCGGCCGGCGTCGTCGCGGCGGCGCGCGCCGGGAACCGGTCGAACCGGCGCGGGGTGCGCGGCGGGCGGGCCCAGACGGCGCTCAGGTGCGCGCGGGTGCGCGGCACGATGCAGCCGACCAGCGACACGAACAGCAGCAGGTAGATCGCCGAGAACCACACGGAGGAGTAGACGTCGAACGCGCCGATCCGGTCGAGCCAGACGCCGGTGCTCGGGTGGTCGGACAGGTAGGCGGCGACCTTCGCGGGGTCGACGGGCCGCTGCGGCAGCACGGACCCGGGCACGGCGGCCACCGCGAGCAGCATCAGCAGCATGAGCGCGACGCGCATGCTCATGAGCTGGCGCCACACGAAGCGCAGCGTGCCCACGAAGCCGAGCTTGGGCAGGACCGGCGCCTCGCTCTCGGGCGTGGGCGCGTGGCTGAAGGAGTCGTCGATGCCCTCGGGGCGGTAGGAGCTCATCAGACCACCGGCTCGAAGCCGCCGATGAGGCCCTGCAACGACTGCGTCCAGGTACCCCACAGGCCGCTCACCAGAGCCAGTCCGATCACGATCAGCATTGCGCCTCCGAGCCGTGAGATGCCGAGCCGGTGCCGGCGCACGAACGCGAGCACCCGCGCGCTGCGCTGGAACCCGAGCGCGATGAGCAGGAACGGCAGGCCGAGGCCCATGCAGTACGCGACCGACAGCAGCGCGCCGCGCGCGGCTGAGCCGCCGTCGAGCGACAGGGCGATGACCGCCGCGAGGGTCGGGCCGATGCACGGCGCCCAGCCGAGCCCGAACACGATGCCGAGCACGGGCGCGCCCCACAGCCCGGCGGTCGGGCTCGCGTGCAGGCGCCGGTCCTGCTGGAGGAACGGGATGAAGCCGGCGAACGCGATGCCCATCAGGATCACGACGACGCCGAGCACACGGCTGATCGGGCCCCCGAAGCGCCCGAGCTCGGCGCCGAGCGAGCCGGCCAGGGTGCCCAGCGAGACGAACACGACGGTGAACCCGGCGATGAACAGCGCGACGCCGAGCAGCAGCCGGCTGCGGCCGGCGGCGCCCGTCCGACCGGCGCCGCGCGTCCCGCGAGAGCTGCGCGAACTCGCGACGCCGGGGCTCCTCGCTCCGGCGCGACCGGTCTGCGACCGTGCGTCACCCGAGCTTGCGCTACCCGTCCGGGCGCCACCCGACCGGGCGTACGGCTGACCCACCACGGCACCGCTCATCCCGCCGAGGTAGCCGAGGTACCCGGGCACGAGCGGCAGCACGCACGGCGACGCGAACGAGACCAGGCCGGCGACCAGCGCGACCGGGACCGCCAGCAGCATCGAGCCGGAGAACGCGGCCGTCCCGAAGGTGCTCCCGAGGTCGCCGAGGACCCCCATGGACACGGCGCTCACGACCCGGGGCTCGTCGGCATCGGCTCCGCGAGCACGTCGTCGACCAGCGCCCGCAGCGTGGAGCGGTCGGCGAGGCCGAGGATGCGGGCGGCGACCCGGCCGTCGCGGTCGAGCACGACCGTCGTCGGCACGGCCTGCACGGGCACCGCGCCCTGCAGGGCCGCGATCGCGCGGCCGTCGGCGTCCTCGATCGTGGGGTACGGCACCTTGAAGGTCCGCTCGAACGCCTGCGCGGCACCGGCTGCGTCCGTGCCGTTGATGCCGACGAAGCGCACGCCCTTGCCTGCGTAGCCGGTTGCGAGCGCCACCAGGTCGGGGGCCTCCTTGCGGCACGGCGGGCAGGCCGCGTACCAGGTGTTGAGCACGACGACGCCGCCACGTGAGCCGGCGAGGTCGACGACCTTGCCCTCGTAGTCGGTGCCGTCCAGCGCGACCGGGTCGCCGCGGTCGTTCGCGGGCCAGGTCTTCGTGCTGCCGTCACCCGACTGGTACCCCTGGTCGACGGTGTCGTTGCTGCCGTTCGTCCCGCCCGCGCAGCCCGCGAGGAGGGCGAGGGACGCCACGGCCAGCCCGGCGAGCACTCGCCTGGCGATCCCAGTCACGCCCCGGCCACCGCGGAAGCACCCGGGAGCAGGTCGGCGGCGGGCTCGGTGTAGTGGATCCCGGTGAGCCGCTCGTCGTCGAAGTGCAGGGAGGTGAGCGACGCGAGCGAGCACTCCCGGTGCCGCGGGTCGTGCCACAGCCGGCGCTCGGACAGCGCGAGCCGGGTCACCCAGATCGGCAGCTGGTGGCTGACCAGCAGCGCCTCGTGCCCGCTCGCGAGGTCGCGAGCGGCGCCGACCGCCGCGAGCACCCGGTCCGCCTGCTGGCGGTACGGCTCGCCCCAGGACGGGCGGAACGGGTTGCGCAGCAGCGGCCAGAGCTTGGGGTGCTTCAGGGAACCGTCGCCGACTCCGAAGGTCAGCCCCTCGAACTGGTTCTCGGCCTCGAGCAGCCGCTCGTCGGGCTTGATCTCGAGCCCGAGGGCGGCCGCGATGGGCGCCGCAGTCTCTTGGGCACGCTGCAGCGGCGAGGCGACGAGCACCGTGATGTCGCGGTCCGCGACATGCCGCGCGACGCGGTCGGCCATGGCGCGGCCGAGGTCCGACAGCCCGTAGCCGGGCAGCCGTCCGTACAGCACGCCCGCCGGGTTGTGGACCTCGCCGTGCCGCAGGAGATGAATAGTGGTCTGGGCCATGCGCACAGTGTCGCAAACGTGGCTGAGTGCTCAGGCCAGCCCGACGGGGCGCGCCGGTGTGAGATGGACCGGTGTTACCTGGCCTTCTGCGGCGCACGCAGCCCGTCGCGCACCGCACCCATCGCGTCCCCGAGCGCGCGGAGCTGGTCGTCGGTGAGCACGTCCACCACGGCGGCGCGGACAGCCTCGACGTGGCCGGGGGCGGCCTGCACGAGCCAGGCGAGGCCGGCGTCGGTCATCCGGCAGTTCACGCCGCGGCCGTCGGCCTCGCACGCGAAGCGCTCGACGAAGCCGCGCGCCTCCATCCGGTGGATCGTGTGCGTGATCCGGCTGCGCGAGTGCGCGAGTTCGGCGGCGATCAGCGACATCCGTAGTGTGCGATCCGGGGCCTCGGAGAGCCGCACGAGCAGCTCGTACTCGGTCGACGCGAGATCGGCGTCCCGCTCGAGCTGGCGACCGAGGGCCTCGCTGAGGAGCGCGGCGCCCTCGACGTAGGCGCGCCAGTGCCGCTGCTGCTCGGCGGAGAGCCAACGAGGGGTGGTGACGGACTGCGTCGACATCTGGGGTACCTGCTCTGGACTCGTCTCGAACCGACAGATCCTGTTCTAGCACCCGTCGGGCTTGCGTTCTGCTCCTCACTATAGTAGAAATATCAACTAACAAGAACTTGCGTGTTCAGGCATCAGCAGGGTTCGCCCCGGATCCACGACACGCGCCGAACCGATTCAAGGAGATCCACATGACCGTCACCACGCTTCCCACCGAGCTCGTCGCCGGCACCTGGGCCGCTGACCCGTCGCACAGCGAGGCCGGCTTCACGGTCCGCCACGCCGGCATCTCCAAGGTCCGCGGCTTCGTCGGCATCACCGAGGGCACCATCACGGTCGGGGAGAACCTCACCGCCTCGGCCGTCACCGCCACGCTCGACGCCACGTCGATCAACACGCGCGACGCCGGTCGCGACGGGCACCTCCAGGGCGCCGACTTCTTCGACGTCGAGAACTTCCCGGTCTGGACCTTCGCGTCCACGTCGGTCGAGGGCTCCGGTGCCGAGGGCGTCGTCACCGGCGACCTCACGATCCACGGCGTGACCCGCCCGGTCGCCCTGAACGTCGAGTTCAACGGCACCGCGACGGACGTCTACGGCAATCTCCGCGCCGGCTTCTCCGCCAACACGGAGATCTCGCGCAAGGACTTCGGCCTGACCTGGAACGCGGCGCTCGAGGCCGGCGGCGTCATGGTCGGCGACAAGGTCAAGATCAACCTCGAGATCTCGGCCATCAAGGCGGCCTGAGCTCGCCCCTGAACCACCCGCACGACCCGCAGATTCACCCGCAACGTCCGAGCGTTGACGTCCTATAGGACGTCAACGCTCGGACGTTGCTGTGTTTGGCGGCGGGTCAGCCGGTGAGCTCGGACTTTCTGCGGTCATGGAACGCCAGGATCTGCAGCTCCGAACCGAGGTCGACCGAGCGCAGGTCCACCTCGGGCGGCACCCGCAGCGCGCGCGGGGCGAAGTTCAGGATCCCGCTCACCCCGGCCGCGATCACGGCGTCGCACACGTCCTGCGCGACCTCGGCCGGCGTCGAGATCACCGCGATCGTCGCGGCGCCCTCGGCGATGACCTGCGCGAGCCGCTCGGCGGGCTGCACCTCCAGGCCGGCGACGGTCGTGCCGACCACCCGCGGATCGGCGTCGACCAGGCCGACGACGGCGAAGTCGCGTCCGGCGAGGCCCGAGTAGTTGGCCAGCGCATGGCCCAGGTGCCCGATCCCGACGATCACGACGCCGCGCCGGCTCGTCAGCCCGAGCACGACCGTCAGCCGCCGGCTCAGGTGCTCGACGTCGTAGCCCACCCCGCGGGTGCCGTGCGAGCCCAGGCAGGACAGGTCCTTGCGCAGCTGGGCCGAGCCGACGCCGGCGGCGGCCGCGAGCGTGCGCGAGGAGACCGTGCCGACGCCGTCGGCCGCGAGCACCGCCAGGGCCCGCAGGTATCCGGGTAGGCGCCCGACCGTTGCGGGCGGCACCCGCCGCGCGACCGACCCGTCGGCGGCGGGCCGCACGACCGCGCTCATCGCGGGGTCCGCAGGGCCGTGGCCAGCCGGTCGGGGTCGATGCGCCAGAACCCGCGCTGGATCCCGTCGACCAGGACGACCGGCACCTGCTCGCCGTACTCGCGCTCGAGCACACCGCCGTCGTCGGCCGCGTCGACGTCGATCTCGATCCAGCCCGCCCCCGCCGTGGCCGCCGCGTCAGCGACGACCAGGCGCGCCTCGTCACACAGGTGGCAGCCGCTGCGGCCGTACAGAACAACCCGCGCCGCGTCGTCAGTCATGAGCCAACACTAGGCGCCGTCGATAGAGTGGAGCAGTGCCCGAGCTATCGACTGCCGAAGCCGGCACCCCCGTACCCGCGAGGACGACGGCCGCCTTCTTCGACGTGGACAACACGATCATCCGCGGGGCAAGCGCGTTCCATCTCGCGATGGGCCTGCATCGGCGCGGGTTCTTCCGCTACCGCGACCTCGTGCGGGCGTTCGCGCACAACATGCGCTACCAGCTGCTCGGTGAGAACAAGGACCAGATCGACGAGATCCGGTCCCGCGCGCTGAGCATCATGAAGGGACACTCGGTCGCCGAGGTGGTCGCCATCGGCGAGGAGGTCTACGACCAGGTCCTCGAGCTGCGGATCTATCCCGGCACGCGCCAGCTGCTCGACGACCACCTCGCGGCCGGCCGCGAGGTCTGGCTGGTGACCGCGACACCGGTCGAGATCGGCAACCTCATCGCGCGCCGACTGGGCGCGACGGGGTGCCTCGGCACGGTCGCCGAGCACAAGGACGGGTTCTACACCGGCCGGCTCGTGGGCGCCCTGGTGCACGGCGAGGCCAAGGCGAGCGCGGTCCGCGAGCTGGCGGAACGCGAGGGCATCGACCTGAACGCCTCCTACGCCTACGGTGACTCCGCGAACGACGTGCCGATCCTGTCCACCGTCGGCCACCCGTGCGCGATCAACCCCGATCCGCGCCTGCGCAGGCACGCCCAGGTTGCCGGCTGGCCGGTGCGGGAGTTCCGCGGCCGGCGCCGGGCCGCGAAGAAGGGCATCAACGCCGCCAGCTGGGCGGGCCTGGCCTGGGTGGTCGGCCTGGTCCTGCGCTCGATCGGCCGCTCCTTTCGCGGCTGAGCCGAGCCCGCCCGACCCGCCGAGGTAGTACCCCCGCGCCGAGGTAGAGCCGTGCAGGGCTCTATCTCGCGTGGGCGGTACTACCTCGGCGGGCGCTTCGGGGGGACCGGCGGGGTCAGGAGAGGCGGAGCATGGTCCAGGAGACCGGGGGGAGCTCGACGCGGAGGCGGTCGCCCTCGCGCTTGACGTCGGTGTTCTCCCTCGGGACCAGCGTGGTCTCGTCGTCGACGGAGGCGTGCGCGTGCGGGTCGGGGTTCGCGAGCGTCAGGCACTCCTCGAGCTCGATCGCGCCGAGCGCCCGCAGGTCGACGTCGAGCACGAGCGACTCGGTGAGCGAACGGTTCACGGCGAACACGGCGACCGCCCCGGTCTTCGGATCACGCGTCGCGACGGCGTCCACGAGCGGGGTGCTGCCGAATTTCGCGGTCTGCGTCGCGGGGCTGGCGAGCTCGACCCGGAGCACGTCCCCCACGGCCCACCTCGAGGTGAGCGCGAACGGATGGAACGTCGTCTGGCGCCAGATGCGCCCGCCCGGCTCGGTCATGATCGGCGCGATGACGTTCACCAGCTGGGCGAGGCTCGCCGACCGCACCCGGTCGGAGTGCCGCAGCAGCGAGATCAACAGGTTCCCGACGACGACGGCGTCGGCCACGTTGTAGTGGTCCTCGAGCAGCGCCGGCGCGACCGGCCAAGAGCCGTCGGTCGGCAGGACGGAGGCGGCGGCACCGGTGTACCAGACGTTCCACTCGTCGAACGAGATGTGGATGCGCTTGGTGAGCTTCTTGGCCGCGCGCACCGCGTCCGCCGTCGCGACGACGTCCTCGATGAACCGGTCCATGTCGATCGCCGAGCCGAGGAAGCTCGCGAGGTCGCCGTCCTCCTCGTGGTAGTAGGCGTGCGCCGAGATGAGGTCGACCTGCTCGTAGGCCTCCGCGAGCACGGTCGCCTCCCAGGTGCCGAACGTCGGCATCCCCGAGCCGGAGCTGCCGCACACGACGAGCTCGAGGTCCGGGTCGATCATCCGCATCGCACGCGCGGTCTCGGTCGCGAGCCGCGCGTACTCGGTCGCGGTCTTGTGGCCCGTCTGCCAGGGGCCGTCCATCTCGTTACCCAGGCACCACATGCGCACGTTGTGCGGGGCCTGCGACCCGTTGGCGCGCCGCAGGTCGGAGAAGTGCGTCCCGGAGGCGACGTTGCAGTACTCGAGCAGGTCGAGGGCCTCCTGGACCCCCCGCGTGCCGAGGTTGACCGCGATCATCGGCTCGACGTCGGCCGCGCGGCACCACGTGATGAACTCGTCCACCCCGACCGTGTTCGGCTCGGTGCTGTGCCAGGCCAGGTCCAGGCGCGCCGGGCGCTTCGCCACCGGCCCGACGCCGTCCTCCCAGCGGTAGCCGGAGACGAAGTTCCCGCCGGGGTAGCGCACGGTCGAGACGCCCAGCTCGCGGGTGAGGTCGACGACGTCGCCTCGGAAACCGTCTGCGTCGGCAGTCGGGTGTCCCGGGTCGTGGATCCCCGTGTACACGCAGCGCCCGAGGTGCTCGATGAACGACCCGAACGTCCGTCGTCGCACCGGCGCGACCGTGAACGCGGGATCAAGGGTGAGGGAAGCGGTCAGCATGCGGGGTGTCCTCCTGGATGTACATCGTTGTACTACGCCACGATCCCGGACGACCGATCCCCCGTCAACCCCCTGCCGACCCCACGACACCCGCCCCTCCCCCCGACGCGTCAGCGCGAGCGCGTTCCCTGGGGCGCGCAGCGGCTGACACATCCGGGTCACCGGAACCTGTCAGCGCGAGCGCGGTCCCTGGGGCGCGCAGCGGCTGACACGTCGGGGTGGCGGGGCCGTGGTGGGGGTCAGCGGGTCAGTTGGGTGTTGGGGAGGGGGCGGCGGTGGACTCTCGGGGGACGACCCGGTAGTCGGTGATGATCTCCTCGAACGGGCGCGCCCGGTCGGCGATGCGCGCGGTCAGCAGGTCCACCGCGGTGCGCGCGATCTGCTGCCGGCCCGGGGCCACGCTCGACAGCGACGGCGAGGAGTAGCGCGCGTCGTCGACGTCGTCGAACCCGATGATCGCGACGTCCTGCGGCACCCGCACCCCGCGGGCGAGCAGGACCCGCAGCGCGCCGAGCGCGAGGGCGTCGTTGAGCGCGAAGACGGCGTCGAACGGGGTCCCGGACTCGAGCAGCCGCTGCATCGTCTCGGCGCCCGTCACGCGGTGCCAAGCGTCCGTCGGCCACACGAGCGCCGGGTCGAGCGGCAGGCCGGCCTCGGCGAGGGCG
>NZ_DATCNW010000457.1:0-9219 GCF_036565025.1 Pengzhenrongella sp. | reverse complement strand
AGTAGGCGCCGTTCACATCGAGGTCGTAGTCGTACGTCTGCCAGACGGTGCTGTGCCATGCGGGATGCGACATCCACAGCAGCAGGCCAGTGGCGTCCTTCCACAGGTTGGCGTTCCACGCCTCGAACATCGCCCGATGGTTCTCGAAGTTGATGAACTGGGCCCGGCGGCTGAACTCGTCGAGGCTCGTCGACGCGCCCAGTCGGGCGTCGATCGCCGCCCGATAGCTCCCGGTCTGCTGGTTGCCCTTCTCGGACCAGTCGTGGTAATTCCACACCTCGCTGATCGGCCAGCCCGGCCCGTCGCCGACGAGGTTCTGCATGCTCTCGGTCACCGAGACCACCGGCATCCCGATCTCGGTGTGGAAGCCGAAGGCGTTCGTGTCGTACGTGCTCTTGTCGTAGTACTGGGCCAGCTCGAGCCACTTGTAGGGTCCGTGTCCGCTGACGATTCCGCCGGCCGAGTTCGGGATGTAGAGGATCTCGCCGTCCTGGGTGGCGACGGCGTCGCGCATCCCTTGGTCAAGGTGCGCGGGAGGGTTCTCCTCGTTCGCGCCGCACCAGATGACGATCGAGGGATGTGTGCGGTACCGCCGGATCGTCTCAGTGACGGCGTCGACGTAGCCAGGAACGTCGTCGTCGAACTGGCCGGCCTCCCAGAAGTCGTTCCAGACCAGGATTCCGTTCTCGTCGCAGAGCGCGTACAGCTCATCGCGGTCGCTCGAGCCGAGCCAGTTGCGGATCATGGTGAAGTTCATGTCCCGGTGCATGCGGACGGCGGCGGCGAGCCGACCGGGCAGGACGCGGCGCAGCATCTCGTCCCAGCCCCAGTTGCCGCCACGGCAGAACACCGCGACGCCGTTGACGCTGATCTTCATCTGGGTGATCACGTTGCTGACCGCCTTGACGTCGGTCCAGGTAGCGCCGTCGCTCGAGACCTGGATGATGTAGTCGCGGGCGTACGCCTGCTCCCAGTCGATGGCGACCTGGTCGAACGTCGTCGCGGCGCCGAAGTCGACCTCGATCCACTGGTTGTCCTGGTAGCCCGACGACCAGCGGGTGCGCGGATTTCCGTCGACCGCGTTGGCCGCCAGATTGCCGTCGTCGGACGAGGCGGTCGCCGTCATGCCCTGCGCGAGGTCGGTCGTGGGCCGCGCGCTGTCGAACGCGCCGAGCGTCCACATCGAGATGCCGTAGCCCGTCGCACGGGCGCCACCCTGGATGCGCAGGTACTGGGCTGCCTGCGGCGCGAAGGTCTCCTTCTGCACGACCGAGTCTCCGAGGGCCGCGTTGTTGTCGACGGCGATCGCGTCGGTCCAGGTTGCGCCGTCGGGTGAGGTCTGGACGACGAGGGTGAGCGCGTACGCGGCCTCCCAGGCGATCTCGACGCGGTCGAACGACCCGGTGGCGCCGAGGTCGACCTGGATCCACTGGTTGTCGGTGTATTCCGACGCCCACCACGTCGTGTTGTCGCCGTCGACCGCCTTGTCGGGGGTGCCCCAGTCGGAGCCGGACGACGACGCCGTCGCGACCTTGTGCAGCGCGAGGTCGACGGCGGGGGTCACGCTGCTGGCGACGGCGAGCCGGAACATCGAGAAGCCGTAGCCGGTCGCGCGCTTGCCGCACTGGAGGCGGACATACCGCACACGCTGGGGACCGAAGTTGATGATCTGTCCCGGGTTGTCGCTGCCCGACGCGACGATGAACGTGGGCGCGCTGGACGGGGGCACCACCACGGGCTCGTTCGAGGCGTACGCGAACTGGCGGATACCGAACCGGGTGGCGCGGCGATCGCTCACCGAGCTGCCGATCGAGACCGTCATCGTCAGGTCGTAGAGGGCCGGGTCGCCGTAGCCGTTCGGCCACCACAGGCGCGGCTTGGCGACCCGCAGTGCGGCGAAGTCGGCGGGTGCGAAAACGACGTCGAGGCTCGTGCCGGCGGGCACGCTGACCGAGCGGTCGACCTGCACTGCGCCGAACGACGCCTGCACCGTGGCGGTCGCTCCCCTCGACCCGACGTTGGTCACGGGAACGGTGATCGCCACCTCGGCCACGTCGGTCTGGGGGAGGTTCGGCAGCGTCGTCACGACGCGCGGATCACCGATGACAAGGCTGCCCGTGCTGCGCAGCCGGACGTGATCCGCGAGGCCGGCACCGCGGTCGCGAACCGCGGGCATCCAGTCCCAGCCGGATGCGGCGAGGTAGGTGGGGGAATCGAGGTAGAGGCGCGCGGACTGCACGAACGTGTTCCCGTTGTCGCTCTTGTCCCCGGGCGTGCCCGGGTGGGCCATGGGGGTCACCCGCACGGCCACGACCTGCGGGAGCGCCGCCGGGGCAAGGGCCGCGGTGACGTCGAAGACGCCCCGGCGGAAGGGGTTGGGGACGGACCCGACGTTCGCTTCGCTCGGTCATCTCACGGGATTCGCATCGCCCTCGCCGCGGACTCGATCGACTAATGGAAAAGGGTGTCAAGGACGACCATTGCCATCCCGTTTGCGACGAATGTCGCGTCCGGTGTGGAGGTGACGCTGACCTGAGGGGTCGGAAAATTGTCGGCGTGGGCCGCGAGCGTGTTCCAGATGCACGCTTGAAACAGGGCGGGATCCTTGTCGATGATCGTGCCGCCGAGCGTCACGCGGTCTATCCCCAGCAGTCGGTCGAGATTGGCCAGGCCCACACCGAGCAGGTAGGCCGCTCGCTCCAAATCCCCGTCTCGTACCGCGGTGAGGCACAGCAGCTCCAGACAGCCCTGCCGTCCGCAGTCACAGGTCGGGCCGTCGACATCGATCGTCTGATGGCCGAACTCCCCTGCCCGCATCGATCGGGGTTGATAGACCTCGCCCCCAAGGATCAGGCCGGCACCCAATCCGGCGCCCAGATGGACGTAGACGTGGTTGGGTCCGTGGTTCTGCTCGTGGACGGCCCGGGCAGCCGCTTCGGTGTCTTTCCACAGCGTGACCGGCAGGCCGATGGTCGACCGGAGAGCTTCGAGGAGTTTGACGTTGTGCCAGTGCGGCAAACGGGTCACCGGGCCGAGCGTTCCGCTCGCCGTGTCGAGGGGCCCCGGGCATGCCACCCCGACACCGACAAGATTGTCGCGCAGGAATGGATCGCCGTCGGCAAGGAGGGAGGTGATCTGAGCTTTGATCGCCTGGAGGACCTGCTTGTGAGTCGAACTCATCCCTATCGGCAATGACCGCAGGTCGTGGACGTTCCCAGCGAGATCATTGATGACGAAGGTCGTCTGGTCACGGTCCAGGTAGATGCCCAACGCCCAGCGTGCGGTCGCTCGCAGCCGGAGCAGCGTGGGCGGTTTCCCACCGGTGGAGAGCCCCTGCCCCGCCCGCTGGATGAGGCCCTCACGTTCGAGGCGGTTGACGATCTTGCTGATTGCCTGCGGGGTGAGCGCGGTGGACTCGGCGATGCGGGCTTGCGACGAGCCTGCCTCACCTGCTCGGCGCAGCGACGTGAGGACGAGTGCCTCGTTGAGACCTCGGATGGTCGGCAGGTTGAACCCTTCGCGACCGTCGGTTCCAGCTGACATCGCGCCACCCTATCCCCTCTTATACAACAGTGTGGTGTATCTACGTTGCGGTCCGCGCCGATGCGCGCCCCAGACCCGAGAGAGCCCTTGACATTTGTCTCCACTGTTGTGAAAGTGCCCTGAGCACCCGCTGCAGATCAGCTGACACGCTCGCCGAGCCAGAGGAAGTGACAGCAATGCTGACGATCGCCTACATCGGCAACGGCAAGAGCACGAACCGCTACCACCTGCCGTTCGTGCTGACCCGGGAGACCTTCCGAGTCAAGACGATCTACTCCCGCGCCGACACCTCCCCGTGGCCCGCCATCGAGGGCGTCACCTACGTGCAGGACATCGAGGCGATCTGGGACGACCCGGAGATCCAGCTCGTCGTCGTGTGCACCCCCTCGGACTCGCACGTGCCGTATGCACGGGCCGCCCTCGAGCACGGGAAGCATGTGCTGGTCGAGAAGCCATTCGCGGCCACCGCCCGCGAGGCACGTGAGCTCTTCGCGCTGGCAGCGGACCGGGGCCTGTTCCTTCAGTGTTACCAGAACCGCCGGTTCGACTCGGACTTCCTCACCGTGCAGCGCGTCATCGAGAACGGAGTCCTCGGGGACCTGCTCGAGGTGGAGATGCACTACGACTACTTCCGCCCGGAGGTGCCGACGAGGCTCGTGCCGACGTTCTCGGCCGATCACTCCTACCTCTTCGGCCACGGCGTCCACACCGTCGACCAGGTGCTGAGCTACTTCGGCAGTCCGCACGAGGTCCGGTACGACGTGCGCCAGCTGCTGGGGCCGGGCCGCATGAACGACTACTTCGACCTCGACCTGCACTTCGGGTCGCTCAAGGTCTCGGTGAAGTCGAGCTACTTCCGCGTGAAGGGGCGTCCCAGCTTCGTCGTCTACGGCACGAAGGGAATGTTCGTCAAGGAGACGAAGGACCGGCAAGAAGAGCACCTCAAGGTCTTCTACCTGCCCGAACAGCCCGGCTTCGGGATCGACCTCGCCGAGCACTACGGGACGGTGACCTATTACGGCGACGATGGCGCATACCACGAGGAAAAGGTGACCTCGCAGGTCGGCGACTACGGGCGGATCTACGACGGCGCGTACGACACCATCGTCAACGGCGCACCGAAGATCGTGCCGGACACCCAGACCATCGAGCTGATCGGGATCCTCGAGGCCGGGCTCGGCCCGATGATCGAGCGGGAAGCGCAGCGATGACTGCCGCAGGACTCACCGGGACGCAAGAGCACTCATGAGACTTGCGATCCTGGGCTCAGGCATGATCGTCCGCGACTTCCTGTCCATCGCTCACGAGCTCCCCGGCGCCACCCTCGCCGCGATCTTCGGGCGCCCCGCGGCTCGCCCCGTGCTGGAGGAGCTGAGCGGACGTCACGGAATCCAACGCGTCTACACCGACCTCGACGAGTGCTTGGCGGACCCGACCGTCGACACGGTCTACGTCGCCCTGCCCAATCTACCCGCACCGCATGGTCGAGGAGTTCCGCACCTTCGAAAGGATGGTCCGCGACCGCGACCTTGCCCAAGGCGATGCGCGCCTCGACCACAGCCAGCTCGTGCTGGAGCTGGCCACCGAGGCGCTGTCGAGCGCCGGGCTCCACGTCGGGCCTGTCGACCAGGTGTCCGCGTAGACGACAAGTGCGCACGCCAGTGACTGGTGGCTCGCCGCATACTGAGGACATCTGGACGCAATGGATCATCGAGCGAAGGTCGAGACGATGAGCACCACGGTCGCGGACGGGTCGACGAATGCCGCGACGGCCGCCGCCGATTTCGACGACCCACGCGAGCACATCGAGGTGGGTGTCCTGATGGCGACCGGCCGTCTTGCGGGCCGCCGGTTCGCGTCGCGCGCCGAGGCGCAGGCGTGGGCACGGCCGGAGGACGGCGAGCAGGTGGTCGAGTACAACCTGCTGTGCGAGTGCGACCGCTGACCGGGCAAGACGGACCGAAGGTCGGCTGCGTATCCACCATCGGAGGCGACCAGCGCCGTCGTTCGACATCACGGGCCCTGTCGTTCGACGCCACGGGGGATTTCAGCCGGCCTGGTCGAGCAGCCGGCTGAGGCGTGCCTTCTTCCTGTTCTCCCGGACGATCCAGTTGGCGTCCGCGTCGGTCGAGGCCTCGAGCGCAGCGAATGCTGGGAGCCCCCGCTCGGGGTCACCGGCGATCGCGACGCTCCAGCAGTAGCCGAGCCCTTGTCGCAGGACGCGTACGTCCCCACGCTTCCGCTCCTGCAGGGGGCGCCGGGTGAGGGAATCGGTCGCGGCCCGACACACCTCGAGGGCAGTCCGGGCGGTCTCGGGGTCGGACAGCAGCCGGGGCTCGCAGATCCCGGCAACGGCGGCACGTTGAACCAGCGGATCGGCGTCGTACGCCCAGCGGCGCACGACGACGCGCAACTGTGCCGCATCCGCATCACCGAGTCGTTGAAGTGCCATGGCGACACCTTCGCGGATCCGCCACCGCTCGTCCGAGGCCTGGCTGTGCAGCAACGTCGCCAGTTCCTCGCGCCGCGCGCCGGTGGCCTCGACCAACAACCTGCCGAGGGCGGCGGCCGCGCAGGCGGCCAGGTACTCGTCGTCGGACCCGACCAGGCGCAGGATCAGCTCGGTCGGTGCAACGTCGCCGAAGGCCGCGAGCAGCTCGAGGTTGCCGCGCGGTCCGGGCAGCCCGGAGTGCGCGGTCAAGAACTCCCGCATCCCCGACTCGTCGAGCGACCGCAGCTCCTCCTGGAGATCAAGGCGCTTGCTCATGGGCGGATCGTCCCACTCTGGGGCCAGGTTCTGCCGGTTCGGCGCGGCGGTTCACCGGCGAGACGATCACGACCGTGACGGAGCTGGTCGTGCGCCGACCGAACTGGTGCTACCGCTTCAGCGCCACCTTCTCAGCGATGGACACGGTCTTCCACTCCGCGATCCGGGCCTGCTGGAGCGGGGTCTTGCGGTTCACGAACCAGGCGGCACCGAGCGCCACGAACCAGACCGGCACGACGACGAGCCCGAGGCGGGTGTCCTCGGCCTGGGCGAGGGCGACCAGCACGAAGGCGAAGAACGCCAGCACCACCCACGGCATGAAGGTCGAGCCGGGGAGCTTGAACGACGACGCGGCGTGCAGCTGCGGGCGGTTCCGGCGGAACGCGATGTAGCTGACCATGATCATCGACCAGGTGAAGAGGACCAGCACCGAGGCCACCGAGGTGACCACGACGAAGGCGCGGATGACCGAGTCCCCCGAGTACAGCAGGACCAGCCCGACGAGCATGAAGACGCAGCTGAACAGCAGGGCGTTGCGCGGGACCCGGCGCTTGCTCAGCTTGCCGAAGACCTTCGGCGCGTTGCCGTTGCCGGCCAGGCCGTAGATCATCCGCGACGTCGAGTAGATGCCGGAGTTGGCGCTCGACGCCGCCGAGGTCAGCACGACCAGGTTGACGACGACGGCGGCGATCCCGAGCCCGGCGAGGGTGAACATGCCGATGAACGGACTGTTGTCGGCGTTGATCGTGCGCCACGGGTTGACGGCCATGATGACGATCAGCGCGCCGACGTAGAAGAGCAGCACGCGGACCGGGATCGAGTTGATCGCGCGCGGCATGACCTTCTCGGGGTCCTTGGTCTCGGCGGCCGCCGTGCCGACCAGCTCGATGCCGCCGAAGGCGAAGATGGCGAGCTGGAATCCCAGGACGAAGCCGAACAGGCCGTGCGGGAACATGCCGCCGTCGTTCCAGATGTTCGCGACGTTCGCGACCGCGCCGTCGGGGGACGTGAACCGGGTGGCGACCATGACCGCACCGGTGATGATCAGCGCCACGATCGCGACCACCTTGATGATCGCGAACCAGAACTCCATCTCACCGAACGCGGCGACCGACGGCAGGTTCAACGCGAGCAGCACGAGCGGCGTGATCAGCGCGGGGATCCACAACGGGGTGCCCGGCGAGAGCACGTGGACGTAGCCGGCGATGGCGATGACATCGGCGACGCCGACGACGACCCAGTAGAACCAGTAGGACCAGGCGGTGACGAAGCCCGCCCACGGGCCGAGCAGGTCCCCGGCGAAGTCGCTGAAGGACTTGTAGTCGAGGTTGGAGAGCAGCACCTCACCCATGGCGCGCATGACGAAGAACAGCATGAAGCCGATGATCGTGTACACGAAAAGAATGGACGGACCGGCGAGCGAGATGGTCTTTCCGGACCCCATGAACAGTCCCGTCCCGATGGCCCCGCCGATGGCGATCATCTGGATATGACGGTTGCTCAGCGAGCGGGCGAGCTGCGGTGCTTCGCCTCGGCCGGCTGATCCGGCTGCGCTCGCTCGGGTCTGGGAATCGTCGGTGATCTGTTGAGCCATTGAGCGAATTACCCCATCGCGACTGAGCGAGGCCGCGCCGAGGCGCAATGCTGGGCGGACTCGCCGGGCTCCGACCCGAAACCTGCGACCCGCGAAACATGCGTGCCGCCTGGTCGAGCCCGCGCGGGGGCCGGGCCCCCACCCTGGCCGGCGGCCACGAGATTCCGATCAGACTAGACGACCGATGTTTCCCTCTGTGGTCCGGACGACTTCGACGAGGGCGTCGAGCGCGTCGCGCGGGTGGCCGTCGACCGGGCGCCGGACCCGCTGCGCGCGGCGGATCTCGAGCCCGGGCAGCCCGGCGAGGTCGGCCCCGACGTCGTCGGCCGTGAAGAGCACCGACGGGTCGGACGGACCCCCGACGCCTTCGCCGGGGTTCGTCCGATCGTGCCCGACGACGAGCAGGACGCCGTCCGGCACGAGCGCAGCCGCCGCGCGGCGCACGACGGTGCGCCGCGCGTCGTCGGGCAGGTGCAGGTACGCCAGGACGACCGCCGAGAAGGAGCTCGGGGCGGGGACGTACGCGAGCACGTCGTCGTGCACCCAGGCGATCCGGGGCAGGGTAAGCGGGGCGCGAGCGGCCTGCAGGGCGCGCCCCTTGCGGAGCGCCTCGGCGGAGAAGTCGACCGCGGTGACCTCCCACCCGCGCGCCGCGAGCCACAGCGCGTTGCGCCCCTCGCCGGCACCGAGGTCGAGGGCGGAGCCGGCGGGGCGAGCGGCGAGCGCCTCGACCACCCAGCGGTTGGGCTCCGCCGTCCAGATGAGTTCGGCCGCGGCGTAGCGCGCGTCCCAGTCGGCCGCGTCCATCGGTCCGGCGGGCATCTGCTGCGAATCAGGCGAGGGAGAGGAAGAGCTTCTCGAGCTTGTGCAGGTCGGGCGTCTCGGTGCCGTCGGACTCGGTCAGGCACTGCTTGAGACCGGTCGCGATGATCGCGAAACCGGCCTTGTCGAGGGCGCGGCTGACCGCGGCGAGCTGCGTGACGACGTCCTCGCAGTCCCTGCCCTCGTCGAGCATCCGCACGACGCCGGCGAGCTGGCCCTGCGCGCGCTTGAGGCGATTGACGACGGCGCCTAGTTCGTTCGGGTCGAGCTGCATGGTCGCTCCCTTGCCTGACGCGTGGATGCGACCAGGATACCCCCGCGGGTACGTACCGCGGGGGTCCGCACGTCCCCCGGCTAGCGGGACCTTCCTGGCTATCGCGGGCGTTGCCCGTGAACGTGCAGGTCAGGTGCCTGTTTAGGGTGGCCGGTTTGTATTACCCATGTCAGCGCTTGGGGGCGTAGGTCTCGAGGTTGAACAGGTCGAAGAGCTGCT
>NZ_DATCNW010000456.1:0-16167 GCF_036565025.1 Pengzhenrongella sp. | reverse complement strand
GGCTGCGAGCTGCTGCTGCGCATGCGCCAGGGCGACCACCTCGTGGCACCGGAGGAGTTCCTGGGCATCGCCGAACGGCACGGCCTGGCCGCGGCGATCGACACGCACGTGGTGCGGATCGGCACCGACCTCGCGGCCCGGTACCGCCAGCCGCCCGGATTCCGGTGGGAGATCAACATCTCCGCCTCCTCCCTCGGCGATCCCGACCTGCCCGCGGTCATCGAGGCCGAGCTCGCCGCGAAGCACCTCGCCCCGGAGTCCTTCGTCTTCGAGATCACCGAGACCGCCGCGATCACCAACGTCACCCGGGCGCTGGCCTTCGCCGGGCGCGTCTCGGACCTCGGCTGCGGCTTCGCGCTGGACGACTTCGGCGCCGGGTACGGGTCGTTCTACTACCTCAAGCACCTGCCCTGCGACTACCTCAAGATCGACGGCGAGTTCATCCGCGACCTGCGCACCAACCGCGCGAACCAGATCATCGTGCAGGCCCTGGTCTCCGCGGCGCGTGGTCTGCGCAAGCAGACCATCGCCGAGTACGTCACCGACCAGCGGACCTTGAACCTGGTCCGGGACTTCGGCGTCGACCACGCGCAGGGCTACTTCATCGGTCGCCCCACCGATCCGTCGACGCCGTTCCGGACTGGTCTGGCCTCGCGATCGGACCGCAGCTGACTCTCCGGTTGCCGAACCGACCGGGGCGGGGGCAGGGGCGGCACAGGCCGAATCGCGCACGGGGGTGATCGCGCTGCCCGCGGGATTCAGCCCCGAGGGGGGTGGCCAGCGGTTCGGGGAACCAGGTGTACGTCGGCTCGCTGCGCGACGGCGACATCTGGCGCGGCGACGTCCGGGTCGGCGCGGGCAGCGTGCTGGTCGACGCCCCGGCCGGTCGCACCGCCGTCGGGCTCAAGGTCGACCTGTCCGGGCAACGGATCTTCGTGGCCGGCGGCGGGCTGGGCAAGGCCTTCGTCTACGACTCGCGCACCGGTGCCGACCTCGGCGCCCTCACTCTCACCACCGCGACCGACACCTTCATCAACGACGTCACCCTCACCCGCGGCGGCGCCTGGTTCACCGACTCCCGCCAGCCGGCGCTGTACTTCGTGCCTTTCCTGCCGGGCGGTTCGCTCGGCCCCGTCCGGACGCTCGCCCTCACTGGCCCGGCCGCGGACACCTCGGGCGCGTTCAACCTCAACGGCATCGCGGCCTTGCCGGACGGTTCGGTGCTCATCGTGGTGCACTCAGGACGGGAGGAGCTGATCACCATCGACCCCGGCACCGGCGCGTCCGCCACGATCGACCTCGGTGGTGGCAGTGTCCCGAACGGCGACGGCATCCTCCTCGACGGACCACGGCTCTGGGTGGGACAGAACTTCTCCAACCAGGTCTCCGAGGTGCGCCTCTCCCCCGACTACGCCAGCGGCTCGATCGTGTCGGTGCGCACGAGCCCTGAGTTCATGATCCCGACGACGATCGCGCGGGTGGGCAACGATCTGGTGGTCGTCGACTCGCGGCTCGACCTCGGGATCCCCGGACCGCTGGACGCGGCGTACAGCCTGGTCGTACTCACGAGGTAGCCGACCGTCGGCCGGCGACGGATCTCCTGACGAGAAGAGACACAAGAGGAGTCGCTGTCATGGTGAACCACGTCGTTCCTCCCGTCGGGGCCGCTGCGCGGGCACGATCGCCGTGGCTGGGTTCGGCCATGCGGCACGTGGAGGAGCTGCACGCGCTCGATCCGATCGCCACGGCTGCTCAACGTCCGGCCGCCGCCCTGATCGCGTCGGCCGAACGGCGCGACCTGCTTCGCGGTCGTCTCCTCGCCCACCCCGCTCATCCGTTCCTCACCGATGTCCCGCTGGGGGCGTGGATGTCGGCGAGCGTGCTCGACGTCGTCGGCGGGCGCGCGGCGCGGCCGGCGGCTCGCCTGCTCGTCGGGCTCGGTCTGCTCGCCGCGATTCCGGCGGGGGCTACCGGGTTCGCCGAGTGGGCAACGACCGACGGCCGTGCCCGGCGGGTGGGCTTGCTGCACGCAGTCGTGAACCTCCTGGCGCTCAAGGTCTATGCGTCATCTTGGCTCGCGCGCGGACGAGACGCGCACGGCGCCGGGGTCGCACTCACGATGGCGGGCGGCCTGCTGATCACCGTGGGTGGGTACCTCGGCGGACATCTCGCGGTGGCGCTCAAGGTCGGTTCACGCGACCCGGCGTTCGCGGACCCGGCCTTCGAGGGCGCCTCGTTCGAGGACCTGGCGACGGCGATCTAGTCCGCCGTGTTCCAGCCAACAGAACGCTAGTGACGGTCCTGCCGTAGGCGTCGGCGGTGTAGCCCGCTCGGTCGACCTTACGGTGGAACGCATCCCGGCTGCCCCCCCCCAGCATGGCGCCCAGCAGGCTCGCCAGCGCGACGGCGACCGCCGTAAGGATTCCGGAAGTCGTCAGCAGGCCCTCGTTGACCGGGATCCGGGGAAAGACGTTCAGCTGGGCGAAGATGTTGTACTTCTCCCCCGCGACCGCGCCAAGGACGACCACCAGCACCGCGATGGCACCGACGAGCCTGGTCGTCCGAGAGGCCGACGCCACGTTGCTCGCCGCTTCACGTGCGTTGCTCCCGGTGGCCAGCCCGACGGCGGTCCCTGCCGCCGCAACCAGTGCGGTCAGCAGCACCGCCGTGCCGGTGGCCGTCAGCCACCCGAAGAACGCCGCGCCGATCCCCAACGTGGTGAGCGTCGTTGCCGACGTCTCACTGCTCGGCCTCAGAGCTCTGGGTCACGCCTGATGCGGCTCGCCCACGTCATCCGCGTCCCGCTCGCCCTGCTCCATGACGCTCTCGACCGTCAGTCAGCCGCCGACTCGGCGACGGATCTCCTTCATCGATAAAAGAAGGTGCATCGGCTCCACCGGTGACTGAAGGAAGTTTCCGTTTGCGAGGTAGAAATCCTTCGCGACCTCGTCGCGGCAGTGGATGAGAAGCGCCGCGGCCCCGACTCCCTGGCTCAGTTTGAATGACCGTTCGATGGCATGCCGCAGAAGGGCCGCGCCGACCCCCTGGTGCTGAGCGGTCACGTCGACCGCGAGGCGCACCAGCAGGATGCACGGCGTCTCGGCCGGACGGTTCGTCTGAAGCCGTTCCGGCATCCGCTCGGTCGCATAGGCGGACATGGCGATGGCGTAGTACCCGAGTACGACGCCATCGCGCACGGTCACGTAGGTGACCGCATTGTTCGCCCGCTGGTTCTCGAGCGAGAAACGCCGAAACCAGGTATCGAGTTCGTCGGCGCCGCTATCGAACGTGCTGCGATCGTCGCCTTTTTCGAGACGTCGGGGGGCGTGAAGTACCCCGTCGGTCATCACGCCTTCGGGACGAAGGGCGTGTCGAACGGCGACGGTCGGGCCCAGAGCTTCTCGAACTTCTCGGTGGATTCCAGCGGCTCGTCGAGCAGCCTAAAGAATTCGTCATATTGCTCCTGCGACCCGGTGAACCAGCGGCGGTCCGCCAAGATGCGCTCGGCGTGTTCCACCGCCGACGCGAGGATGAAGTCCGTCATGGTTCGGTCCGTCGCCAGCGAGGCCTGACGAAGCACCGCCTCCTGACGTTCGGTCGCGCGGACCTCGATGCGCTGGCTCTTCGTCGCGCGGGTCGTCGTCGGCCTCGTCATCGTTGCCTCCAAGGTGTACGGATAGCGTACGTACACCTCGAGGGACCGGTCAACCAGCGTGCCGCTCGCGCAGCACGCGGACGTCCCAGGGTCCGAGCTCGAACTTCGCGCCGGCGGCGAGCGGCTCGCCGTCGAGCAGGTCCGCCACCTCACCCGGCACCGCGAACGACGTCGGGGTCCAGGACCAGTTGTGCACGAATCGCAGCCGCTCCCCCGCGGCGTTGACGGCGACGGTCACGGTGACGGTCTCCGGGCGGGCGTCGCGCCATTCCTCGGCGGGCAGGGACGTGCGGGCCAGGTACCGGGCGAGGCGCCCGGCCAGCTCGCGGTCCGGGATCGTGCCGACGGTGGTCACCCGTCCCGCACCGACGAGGTGCCAGGCAACCTGGCGCCACTGGCCGTCGTAGGCCGGGAAGTTGTCCGCGGACCCGCCGATCGAGGTCGCGTTCGTCTCGGTGACGAGGAACGGCGCCTGCCGGGTGCCGCGCGCGGTGTCGGCCTGCAGCGCGAGGTAGGCGGGGCCGGCCCACGGCACGAAGAAGGGCGCGAGCCCGCCCTCGAGGCCCTGGGCGCCGGGCAGCTCGAGCCCGTCCTGCGTCGCGTAGTAGACGTTCGCGCCGGCGATGTCGAGCGGTTCGCCGATGACGGTGATGTCCTGGCCCTGTTGGCCCATCGCGATGCAGGTCGTGACGAACTGGTGCGCGGGCACGAGCGAGCGGACCAGCTCGGCCTGCCAGGCGATGAGGTCGTGGCCGAGGGTTGCCTGGTAGCGACGCCACGCCAGGTCGTACGACGGCGTCCTGTTGCCGTCGGGCGTCCACAGCTCGGACCAGTCGTCGATCCGGTGCGACCAGTAGGTCAGGCCCCACCGGCGGTTGAGCTCCTCGACGGTGCCGTAGCGGTCCTTGAGGTACCCCAGGAACCCGGCGAAGACCTGCGGGTTGTAGAAGAGCTTGTGCCCGGGCTCGTTGTCGACCTGCCAGCCGATGATGGCGGGGTGGCCGACGTACCGGTCCACGATCTTGCGCACCACGCGCTCGGCGAGGTAGCGGAACGTCGGGTGCGAGTAGTCGACGTCCTGGCGCATCCCGTACGGGATCGCGACGCCGGTCGCGCTGTGCGCGGTGGTCTCGGGGTACTTCGCGCGCAGCCACGGCGGCACGGCGTAGGTCGGCGTGCCCAGCACGACGGCGATGCCGCGTGCGTGCGCGCCGTCGAGCACGGGCTGGAGCCAGTCGAGCTCGAAGACGCCGTCGCGAGGCTCCCAGGTGGACCACACCGACTCCCCCACCCGGATGACGCCGAAACCGCCCGCGGCCATCAGGTCGAGGTCGGCGTCGAGCCGCTCGTACGGCTGGTACTCGGCGTAATACGCGGCCCCGACCAGCACCCGGTCCGGGAGCTCAGCCATCCCCGGTTTTGGGAAGGATGTGTGCGTCACGCGAGCAGATTCTTCCGAAAGCTGGGTCGGGTCGGGCTGGGGCTCAGACATGGTGACCCTCGTAGGTGAAGCGCTCGAAGGCGACCTCGCCGGCGGCGGCGTACATGCCGGTCACCCGGCCGGTGAAGGAGGCGGCGGTGTCGGAGGTCAGGTAGCGGCCGTCCATCTCGGCGACCTGCACCCGGTCGTCCCCCGAACCGAACCCGAGGCGCACGATGTCGCAGGTCATCCCGGCCAGGCCCATCCCCTCGACGATCGGCGGGGTGGTGGTGATCCAGAGCTCGACCGGGCCGTCGGGGGCGGGCACCTCCCAGGTCTGGTCCACCTGGTCCAGTCGCACCCGGGCCCGCACGACGCCGCCGCCCACCTCGATGTCGTAGTGGTGCGCCTCGTCGTACCGCACGCTCAGGCCGCCGACGCCGGTCGGCCCCGGGTCCACGAGGGCCGCGCACCTGGAGATGACGTGCTGCTGGCGGCGGCCGAGGAAGTGCGGGCCCGGGTCGTCCATCGCGATGGGTGCGCGGGCGGCGACGTCGGCGCCGACGTCGGCGCCGGCGCCGGCGCGTGAGCCGGCTGAGCCGGCGCGTGAGGCGGCGCCGTGCAGCGTGAGCCAGCCCGCGCGCTCGTCGAGCGAGGCCCAGGTCCGATCGCCGTCGCGCACCGAGAGCCACTCGAGGCCGAGATCGTCGTCCGGCGCGAAGGTGGTGCTGAGCTGCGTCGGCGGCAGGTCGGGCGTGAGGGTGAGGGCGTCGACGACCGGCCAACCGTCGACCCAGGTGACGGTCGTGGCGAACGTCTCGCGGCCCATCGGCGCGAACGCCTGGGTCATGCCGCCGGGCCGGGTGCCGAGCAGGATCACGACCCAGCCGCCGTCGGTCCGGACCAGGTCGCCGTGGCCGGCGTTCTGCACCGGGTGGTTGGTGCTGCGGTGCGAGTAGACGGGGTTGCGGCCGCAACCCTCGAACGGCCCCATCGGGCTGTCGCCGCGGGCGATCGAGATGGAGTGCCCGCGTTCGGTGCCGCCCTCGGCGATCATCAGGTACCAGGTGCCGTCGATCTCGTACAGGTGCGGCGCCTCCGGGAACTTCAGGCCCGTGCCGGACCAGAGCGAGCGCGGCGCCTCGAGCGCCTCGCCGGTGTGCGGGTCGATCCGCACCTGCTGGATGCCCAGGTGCTTGCCCAGCTCGGGGCCCTCGAGCAGTAGACCCGAGAAGGTGACGTAGCAGGCGCCCGCGGAGTCCCACGCGATGTCGTGGTCGATGCCGGGCGCACCCACCATGACGATGCCGTCGCTCCACGGCCCCTCCGGCCGCTCGGCGGTGAAGATCAGCGGGCCGCGGCCCATCGCGTCGGTGACGGTGACCCAGAACAATCCGTCGTGGTGGCGGATCGTGGGCGCCCATACGCCGCCGCCGGTGGGCACGTCCGTGAGGGCGAGCTGCTTCGGGCGGGTGACGACGTGGCCGATCGGCTCCCAGTGCTCGGCGTCGGTGCTGTGGAACAGCGGGATGCCGGGAAAGTACTCGAAGCTCGAGCAGGCGAGGTAGTAGTCCGCCCCCACCCGCACGACGCTCGGGTCCGGGTGGAAGCCCGGGACGGCGGGGTTGAGCATCGGCTTGCGCTGGGGGTTCGTCACGGGTTCAGGCCTCTCGGGAGGTGTCGGCACCGGCCGCCAGCAGACGTGTGCGCGTGTCCCTCTCCCCTGAGGTGACACGGAGCCCGCCATCGGGCCCGACGTCTACTGATACGAATCGGTAGTGCGAGGTTAGACGCCCGGGTGGAACAGTTGGCAAGGGTTCGTGACCGAATCGTTATCTTCATGGCCCAAAACACCCGCAACGTCCGAGCGTTGACGTCCTATAGGACGTCAACGCTCGGACGTTGCGGCTCTGCGGGGTTGCGGCGGGCGGCGGGCGGCGGGCGCCGGGCGGAAGGGGCGGGTCAGGTGGAGGCGCGCACCATGAGGGTGATCGGTTCGGGGGCCAGCGCACGAGGGGGGCCGCCGTCGGCGATCGCGGTGACGATCGCCCGAACCATCTTGGTCGCCACGGCCCCGACGTTCTGGTCGATGGTCGTCAGCGGCGGGCTCGCGAGCCGGGAGAGCGGGATGTTGTCCACCCCGATGACGGCCAGGTCCCCCGGCGCCGTCAGGCCCAACCGGTTCATGCCGGCGAGGACCGCGAACGCCGTCTCGTCGTTGTAGGCGCAGACCCCGGTCACTCCCCGGGAGCGCCAGGTCCCCACGGCCGCCTCGGCCGCGCCGACCTCGAGCGGAACCCGCACGACGTGCGGCTCGTCCAGCCCGAGCTCCAGGCAGACCGCCCGCACACCGTCCAGACGCAGGTGGTAGAACCCACCCACCCGCTCGTCGTCGGGCGCGGCATACCCGATGCGCCGGTGACCGTTCGCGGCGAGGTGCTCGACCTGCATCCGTCCCACCGCCGTCTGCGGCACGGTCACGGTCGACCGCCCGGAGGCCTCGGCCATCAGCGTGCTCACCACGTGGATGCCCGCGGCGCGCATCTCGCGCTCGTCCTGCTCGCTGACGGTGCCCACGCCGACGACGGCGACGGGCTCCAGCTCGCGCCACAGGGCCGAGATGGGCGTCGCGGCCCGCACCCGCCGGGAGATCGTGGCCAGCCCGTGCGGCTCGAGCCCGTCGGTGAGCTGCTCGATGAAGTCGGAGAAGACCGGGCCGAGCGGCACATCGGGGAGCACGAGCAGCACCAGGTCGCTCGTGCCGCGGCGCAGCGCCCGCGCGGCGGCCGACGGCGTGTACCGGAGCCGTTCCACGGCGGCCAGCACGCGCTCGCGGGTCGCGGAGGAGATCTTCTGGTGGGGGGTGTCGTTGATGACGTAGCTGACGGTCGACTGCGCGACGCCTGCCTCCCGCGCGACGTCGCGCGCAGTGACCCGCTTGGTGCCGGCGGCCGGCGGTCTGTCGTTGGCCATGGCGCCTCCACCGCAGATTGGACCGCTCGTTGGACTACTGAATCGTAACAGTGAGGGTGTGCGCGACCCTCGATCAGCGCGTTCGCGCGCCCGTCCATCGGTACCGACGCGGTCGCGCCCCGCGCTCTTGACCAGTGGATCTGCTGGTTCAAGACTTGTGATGTCGGCCCGTCACCATGACGGACCACGGAAGGAGAGGTGGTTGGTCAGCATGAGGAAGGCGCACCCGCAGGACTACGTTGCGCTCCTCGCCGGTGTCTACGCGGCGCTGTCCCCGCTCTGGACCGAGACCACGAGCAAGGCGACCGTCACGATGGTCTCCCTCGGCGTCATCACGGCCGTCGTGGCCCTGGTGTCGCTGTTCAGGCCGGACCTGATCGCCCTGGAAGGCCTCATGGCGCTGCTGGGCGTGCTGTTCGTCATCGCACCCTGGGTCATGGGGTTCGCTGACATTCGGGCGATGGCGGTGACCGCGTGGATCGTCGGCGTGGTGTCGTTGGTGATCGGCCTCGGGGACGTCCGGGTGACCCGGACGCACCGAGGAATCGCGACGTCGCACTGACGGTCGACCGACAACCGAGGGGGCGGGACCCAGCGGCTCCCGCCCCCTCGGCCTGCCGAGCCTCGTCCGGCGGTCCGTCCGAGAAGCCGGGACCGAGTCCGGAGCTCATCTCCGCGGCGTGCGGAGGTTCGCGCCGGCCTGCTTTCCACGGGCGGGCGGCGCCCCCGGCCCGGGGACGCCGAGTGCGTAGCGCACGGCATCGGCACGGGAGTGCAGCCCCGCCTTCGCGAACAGGTTGTTGATGTGGGTCTTCACGGTCGCCTCGCTGATCACGAGGTCGGCGGCGATCTCCGGGTTGCGCAGTCCCTCGCCGATCAGGCGGAGGATCTCCTGCTCACGCGCTGTCAGCGTCACCATCGGCCCACCCGCGGGATCAGCGGCTCGACCCGTCCGCGTGGCGAGGGCGAGCAGGCGAAGCTGCACCTCGGGGGCGAGCACGGCCTGGCCGAAACTGGCCGTGCGAACGGCCTGCAGGATGGTCGCGCGGTCGGCCTCTTTCGTCAGATAGCCGCTGGCGCCCGCCTGCAGGGCGGCCAGGATCGACTCGTCGTCGTCGAAGGTGGTCAGCACGACGACCTTGACGTCCGGGTTGGCCTGCCGAATCCGCCCGGTGGCCTCGACACCGTCCATGACGGGCATGTTCAGGTCCATCAGCACGACGTCGGGGCGGTGCTCGGCGACGACGGCCACGGCCTGTGCCCCGTTCGAGGCGGTCCCGACCACGTCCACGTCCGCGTCGAGGTCGAGCATGACCGCCAACGCTTCGCGGATGGTCGCCTGATCGTCCACCACCACCAGGGTGATGCTCATCTCGGCACCTCCAGCTCGACGGTCCAGCCGCCCCCAGGCCGCCGTCGAGGTCGGGGCCGGCGCGGACCGTGCCACCCAGGAGGGCCACGCGTTCGCGCATCCCGACGAGTCCCATTCCGGTGCCGCCGACGGCGCCGGGCTCGCGTGGCGTCCCATCGGGTCCGTTGGTGACGATCAAGGTCAGCGTTTCGGAGCTGAAGGTGAGGGTCATCGCTCGGGGAGCTCCGGGGGCGTGTTTGACGGCGTTGGTGAGCGCCTCCTGCGCCGCGCGGATCACGGTGTGCGCGGTCTCGATCGTCACCTCGCCGCACTCGCCGTGGATCTCGAACGGGACCGCCCCGCCGTCGGCGAGGAGCCGCAGCGTCTCCTGCAACGGGAGGGTGTCCTCGCGCAGGGCATGGACGGCTCGTCTCGTCTCGGAGATGCTCTCGACCGCGAGGGCCCGTGCTCTGCGGATGGCGAGGGACGCCTCGTCGTCGCGGCCACTGCCCTTGAGCGCGTCGGCCATGTCCAGCTGCACGGCGATGGCCGACAGGGAATGGCCGAGCACGTCGTGAATCTCGCGGGCGATCCGGCCCCGCTCCGCCAGAGCCCCCTCCCTGGCCTCGGACTGCGCCGCCCGCTGCGCCTGCGCCACCGCACGCCGCGCGTTGAACAGGGCGTCCAGCCGGTCACGGTAGGAGATGCCCACGTAGACCGGCAAGCCGACGGAGAGCGCGAGCCACCAGGGCCACGCACCCGCCGCGGGGTCGAACCTGCCGATGATCCACACCGACACCACGCAGCTGAGCACGCCGGCCACCGCGACGCCGATCGCCGCGGGCCGCGAAGCGAGCTTGCGACCGGCGGTGGCCGAGGCGACGAAGGCGAACACGGGCGCCACGGTCGCCTGCGCGAGCGGGAGCAGCACCGCGGCGAGGACCGCGTAGGTCGCCACGATGGCGACCTGCAGCCACGGCGGGACCCGCCGCCACGGCAGGAGGGTGCCGATCCCGGTGACCGCGACGACGACGAAAAGGGCCGTCGTCGCCCGGGGATACAGGATCTGGTAGGTCGGAAGCTGGATCGCCGTGACGGCGATCGTCGTGATCGTGACGAACGGACGAATCAGCTCATCGGCGAAGAGCTCCTGCCGCACGACCGGCCCGCCCCCCTGCTCGCGGGGCGGGGCCGGCACGGGGAGCCCGTTCGGTGCGATGGGGACCCCGTTCGGTGCGGTTGACGACACGGGCTGAGCTCCGAGGTTTCAACGACGGCGGTTACGAGAAGAGCTGGCGCCACGGAGCGCGTTACCCCGCGAACTGCTGCTGGAAACGGTCCCCCGACCGGCGACGTTGCCCCGCAGATCGTCCAGGAATGGGGACATCTTATGCGGCGCGCCGTCCTTGCCCTTGGACCAGATGACGCGGCTGTTCGAGCGCAGCGTCCGGGTCAGCACCACGATGCCCTCGACGAGCAGGCTGATGCCGAAGGTCAGGAACAGGCTGTTGCTCGCCGTGGTGGCATCGCCGGGGTCGATCGCCCCGAAGAGGACGTTCGCACCGAACTTGATCGCCAGGTTCGCCACCCACAGGGCAACGGTGACTTTCGTGTACTGGACGAACGCGAGGCCGTGGCGTTCGGTCAGCCGCACGCTCGCCCCGCGCATGGCACCGAGCACGACGCTGATGCCGCACGTCACCACGAGGAACGCCACGGACATCGCGCTGAGCGTGGGGCCCGAGAGGTTGGACAGCCCGACCACGAGCAATATCACCGGCAGGGCCAGCATCCGCTTGCCCTGAGCCGGCTCCCCAATCATCCGCCGAGCGATCACGTAAAAAATAGCGGCCAATATGAGCACAATTTCGACGGGCCCGCTCATAGCAATTCCTCCTGGTTGATCAATCTTTACGACGACTCAAAACCTAGAACCCCGGCGGAACGCTGTCGTGGGGCGTCCGCCGTATCTTTGGGTGGAGAAACCTCTCCACCCGGGGTGCCGCGTGAGCTCGGGCCCGAGCCGGCGCCGAGCCCGGGATCGAGACGCCGACCAGTGCGGCGCCGCAGCGTGCACGACGGTAAAGTCGATCCGACTTCGTCGAGGGCAGCCGCCTGCGGCACCTCGAGCGAACCGATCGGACCCCCACCCTTGGCGCAGCAGCAGACACGGGCGCTCGCGCGCCTGGCGAGGTTTCAGCGCGCCTCCGCCCGGCCGGAGCTGACCCTGCTCAGGGCGCACAACCTCGAGTGGATCCTGAGCATCCTGGCCGAGCACCTCGCCCGCGGCCCGGTCGAGGTCTCGCGGTTCCACGAGATCGTCGACGTCGAGATCACCGACATGCGGTCGGCGACCGCGGGGCTGCTGGACACCGCGCGGTCGGGCCGGGAGTACTGCAACGAGTGGGTGACCAAGCAGTGGGTCAACCGGGCGCTCGTCGACCGCGTGGAGCAGTACTCCCTGACCGCGTCGACGCTGGACGTCATCGCGTTCACCGATCGGCTCGTGGACCGCCGCTCGACGGTTTCCGAGTCCCGACTCAAGCAGATCCTGGACGCCGTCTCCCGCCTCGCCGGAGAGGCGGACCCAGATCCCCGCGCGCGCGTCGCCCGGATCGATGAGCAGATCGCGGCGCTCGAGCGCACGCGCGAGGCGCTGCTCGACGGCGGGGTCGCCGAGCCGCCGCGCTCGGCCCTGCACGAGCAGCTGAACAACATCATGGACCTGTCCCGGCACCTGCCCGCGGACTTCAAACGGGTGTCCGACAGCGTGTACGAGATGCACCGGCGGTTCGTCGGCGACGCCCAGAACGGTCCGGTGAGCCGCGGCGAGGCGCTGCGCGCGTTCTTCGCCGAGCACGACCTGCTCGAGACCAGCGACGAGGGCAAGGCGTTCCGGGGCCTCATGCGGTTGTGGGGCAACCATCGCGAGCAGGCCTCGCTGCGCCGGGACATCGAGGACCTGCTGCGCCAGGACTTCGCGGCCGAGCTGACGGTCGAGCAGCGCCGGGCGCTGCGCGCGCTGCCGCGCGTGCTCGTCGACTGCGCCGAGGACGTCCAGGAGACCTACCGCCGGCTGACCCAGTCACTCGAGCGGTACGTCCAGAGCCAGCACGGCTCGGACCGCGACCTCCGCTCGCGCCTCGGCCGCGCGCAGGCCGCGGCGCACACCCTGTTCGGCAAGCGCTCGCGCCGCAGCACCGTCGACATCCAGATCGGCGCCACCCTGGCCCGGGTGCGGTCGATCTCCCAGCTCCAGCTGATCGACCCCAGGCTGAACGAGAGCCCTGCGCCCCTGAAGCCGGACCGGCTGACCCTCGAGGGTGCGCTGACGCCGGCGCAGATGCGGGAGCTAGGCGGTCCGGCGCTCGAGGAGATCCGCCTCGGTGTCGACGTCGCCGCGGCCGCCGCGCAGTCCGGGCGCCCGACGATGCGCGAGGTGTGGCTCGCGCTGAGCCCCGAGGTCCGCCGCCCGAAGAACGTCGTCGGCCTCCTGCACGTCGCCGTCGAGCAGGGCGCGATCTTCCTCGATCCGGCCACGGAACAGCTCGACGCGCTCCGCACCGACGGTTCGCACGTCGGCTACACCGTTCCGGCGGCCGTCTTCCCCGGCCCCCGCGAGCCCACCACCGCGGAACCCACCACGACGAAACACGAGGCCCGCACGTGAGCCCGACCGACCTCGAGCAGGACGCCGGCCAGCCCGTGCCGACGCCGTCCGGATCGACGAGCACCACCGACGGCACCCGGGAGCTCCTCTTCGAGGGCGACGAAGGACTGCTGCCCGCCGAGGTCCGCAACACCCTCGCGCGGCTGCTGTCGACCCGCTTCATCGACGGCGTCCGCAACCCCGCCTGGTGGAGCAGGGTGCAGCGGCACGAGGACGTGCTGCGGTCGCGGCTGAACGACGTGTACCTCGAGCTCGTCGTCGACCGTCGGCGCGAGGTCGCGTTCACCCAGCAGGTCGAGCTCGACCAGGAGGTGCCCGTCCTGCTCCGCAAGGAGAAGCCGCTGCCGCTGCCGGCCGCGATCCTCCTGCTGCACCTGCGCCAGGAGTACGACCGGGGCGCCGTCGAGGGACGCGACGTCGTGGTGGACCACGCCGACCTGCTGGATCACCTCGAGGTCTGGAAGAACGTCGACGATCAGAACCCGGCGACGTTCCGCAAACGGTGCGAGGCCGCGATCACCCTGGTCCGCGAGAAGGGGATCCTGGTGCTGCTCACGCCGCTGCGCTATCGCATCTCCGGCGTCATCTACGCGCTGCTCACGGCGGAGAAGGTCGATGCGATGACGGCCGCCTTCGAGGAGATGGCGTCCGCCGGCCAGTCCCCCGAGCCCGCCGCAGCACGCGAGGAGAACGCCTGATGACCCAGACCATGGAGGGCTTCGACCCCGCGCTCGCGCAGTTCCGGCTCGCGAAGATCCAGCTGGTCAACTGGGGCCCGTTCCACAGCTATCACTCGATCGACATCCACCACGACGGCACCCTGGTGACCGGTCCGTCCGGCTCCGGAAAGTCGACCCTGCTGGACGCGATCTCGTCCGTCCTGATGGACCGTTCGGTGACGTTCAACGCGGCCGCGCACGACGACGGCGTGGGCAGCAAGGAGCGCACGTTCTTCTCCTACGTCCGCGGCAAGAGCGGCGCCCGGCGGGACGCGAGCCGGGGCAGCAAGGCGATCTACCTGCGCGAGGGCGCCACGTGGAGCGCGGTCGCGCTCACCTGGGAGAACAAGGCGGGGGCGTCCATCACGGGCTGCCGGGCGATGCAGATGTCCCGCGCGGCGACCGGGGACGGCGAGATCACCCACTCGCTGCTCATCACCGAGCAGCCCTTCGACCTGCGTGACCTCGAGGGTGCGGCCGAGGCGCACCTGCGCCAGGACGCGGTGCGCCGCGCGCTGCCGCACGCCGCCACGTTCGGCAACGAGTACGGACGCTACATCGCCCGGCTCTCGACCCTGATCGGCATCCGCGGGCAGGACGGCGACAGCGCCAAGGCCATCCGCCTGCTGCACAAGGCCCAGTCGAGCAAGGGCGTGCACAACATCGACGAGACGTTCAAGCGGTTCGTGCTGGACGACTCGTTGGTGAACGAGCGCAAGGACACCGCCGTCGAGCAGTTCCAGAGCCTGCGCAACGGCTACGACGACATGGCCCGGGCCCGCGACCAGATCGGCGCGCTCACCGAGCTGCCCGGGCTGTGGGAGGGCTACCTCGCGGCCGGCGGGTCCAGCGTGGAGCTTCGCGGGCTGATCGAGACCGACCACCAGGTCACCCCCGTCGAGGCCTATGTCCTGCGGCTGCAGAAGGACCTGCTGGCGGACCGCGCGGAGCTCGAGCACGCGCAGCGCGACCGCCAGCAGGCGCTGCACGGCACCGCGACGAAGGACTACGCGCGTCTTGTGGCGCAGATCAAGCAGCTCGAGCTCCGGCGCGACGAGCAGGGCGGCGCCGCCCTGGACCGGCTCGACGCCCAGCGTGCGGCGCTGTCGACCGAGCGCGACCGGACCGTCGGCCAGGCCCAGAGCTCGGCGACGTGGTGCCACCTGCTCGAGGTGAGCGCGCCCGACGGCCCGCAGGCCCTCGCCGCGCTGCACGCCCAGCGGCCGACCGGCCCGAACGCGGACGAACCGTCGTTGCGGGCCGGGCTGCACGCCGCGATCGCCGCGCACAGCGAGTCCGGCCGCCTGCTGGCAGCCCGGCGCAGCGAGCTCACGTCCTTCGCGTCCCGGCGCTCGAACATCCCCGTCCGCGCGCTCGAGCTGCGGCGCAGAATCCTCGAGGGCACCGACCTGCACGAGGACGACCTGCCGTTCGTCGGCGAGCTCATCGACGTCGCCCGGGGCGAGGACCCCTGGCGCCCGGCCGCCGAGCGGCTGCTCGGCGGGTTCGGGCTCGGCCTGCTGGTGGATCGCGCGTCCTACCCCCGGGTCGCGGAGTTCGTCGATGCCCATGACCTCAGGGGCCGGGTGCGCTACACGCCGGTGGACACCGAGGCGCGCCCCACGACCACGCCCGCGCAGCCGGGCACCATCGCCGCCAAGATCGAGGTCGCCGCGTCGCCGTTCGCCGACTGGATCGAGAACCAGCTGGTCCACCGCTTCTCGCACGAGTGCGTGAGCGACGCCGCCGAGCTGGCCCGCGTCCCCGAGGCCGTCACGCTCCGGGGCCAGATCAAGCACCGCAGCGGGACCCACGAGAAGGACGACCGGGACGAGGCGCGCCGCGACCGCATCATCGGCTTCGACAACGCCACGACGGTGGCCGAGCTCGAGCAGGAGATCTCGGCCCTGGAGCTGCGGGGCGACGAGCTGTCCGGCAACGTCACCCATGCGGATGCGGCCCGCGAGCTCGCCAGCCAACGACACGACGCCTGGGCACGGCTCGCGGCGATCACCTGGGACTCGATCGACGTCGCCGCGGCCGAGCTGAGGTTGACCGACGTCGAGACCGAGCGCGCGCAGGTCGCGTCGGGCGACGGCCTGGCCGACCTCGAGGCGCAGCTAAGCCGGCTGACCGAAGCGCGCGACGAGGCGAACCACGTGGCCCGCACGGCCCTGGGCGCGAGCAGCGAGGCGGAGAAGCGGTGGTCCGCCCGGCTGGCCGAGGAGGACGCGGTGACGACTCGCCTCGACGCGGCGCCGGAGCTGGACGACGACGAGTCGCGCGTCCTGGCCGAGATCGCTGCGTCGTGCAACCCGAGCCCAGACGTGGAGAGCATCAGCGCGCTGCGCAAGGCCATGGCCGCAGCGGTGGAGGCTC
>NZ_DATCNW010000455.1:0-3927 GCF_036565025.1 Pengzhenrongella sp. | reverse complement strand
TATCGAACGCGCACCCCAGGTGAACGTTCGATACACCCAGCCATGCACCCACCGACGCATCCACCCCGGTGTCAGTGTCCCGCCCACCTCTCCGACCTCGACGTCGTCCAGAAGTCAAAATCCGCCCATCCGATTCGATCTGGATGGGCAGATTTCGACTTCTCGGCGGTGCTCGAAAGCGTCAGCCCGCCTGGACTCGGGGCCAGAGGTCGGCGGCCGGCGGTTGCCAGGTCGCGGGGTCGGCCTCGACCTGCTCGCCGGAGCGGATGTCCTTGACCTGGTCGGACTTGGCCGGCACGGGCGTCCCGTCCTCGGCGGTCCCGGCGGCCGAGCCCGGGAACCACACGAACGGCACCCCGCGGCGGTCCGCGTACTTGATCTGCTTGCCGAACTTCGCCGCGCTGGGCGCGACCTCGACCGGGATCCCCCGGGCCCGCAGCGCGGTCCCGATCCTGTCCGACTCCCCGCGGGTCTCCTCGCTGGTCACCGCGACGACGACGGCGCTCGGCACCGATCGCGACACCGTCACCAGCTCGGCGCCGAGCAGGCGCGAGACGAGCCGCGAGACGCCGATCGACAGCCCGACGCCCGGGTAGGTCTTGTCGCCGTCCGAGGCCAGCGTGTCGTACCGCCCGCCCGAGCAGATCGACCCGAGCTGCTCGTGCCCGACGAGCACCGTCTCGTAGACCGAGCCCGTGTAGTAGTCGAGGCCGCGCGCGATCTTCAGGTCGGCCACCACGACGCCGGGTGCCCGCTCGGCCGCGGCCGTCACGAGCGCCCCGAGCTCGACCAGGCCGGTCTCGAGCAGCTCGGAGGTCACGCAGTGCCGCGCGGCGACCTCACGGACCCGGTCCACCACGCTCGCATCGGAGCCGGAGATCCCCGCGAGCTCGAGGCAGGCCGCCGCCTGCTCGCCGGTCGCCCCGGCCTCCGCGACGAGCAGCGCCGCGACGCCCTTGGGCCCGACCTTGTCCAGCTTGTCGATGCTGCGCAGGACGCCCTCGACGTCCTCGAGCCCGAGCCCGCGGTAGAAGCCCTCGGCCACCTTGCGGTTGTTGACCAGGATCCGCACCGGCGGGACGCCGATCGCCGCGAGCGAACCGAGCGCCTCCGCGATCACCAGCGGCAGCTCGACCTCGTAGTGGTACGGCAGCTCACCCGCGCCCACGACGTCGATGTCGGCCTGCACGAACTCCCGGAACCGGCCGTCCTGGGGCCGCTCGCCGCGCCACACCTTCTGGATCTGGTAGCGCTTGAACGGGAACGCGAGGTGCCCGGCGTTCTCCAGGACGTACCGCGCGAAGGGAACCGTCAGGTCGAAGTGCAGCCCGAGCTGCCGGTCATCGCTCTCGCTGCCCGAGGACGAGTCGCCCGGCGCCTCTTCCTGCAGCCGGCGCAGCACGTAGACCTCCTTGGAGGTCTCCCCCTTGCGCAGCAGCTGGTCGAGCGGCTCGACCGCGCGCGTCTCGATCCCGGCGAAGCCGTGGAGCTCGAACGTGCGGCGCAGCGCGTCGAGGATGTGCTGCTCGACGGTGCGGCCTTGGGGTAGCCACTCGGGAAAACCGGACAGGGGGGTGGGGCGGGCCATGGGGCCTCATCCTGCCAGGTAGCGGTTTCGCCGAAGTTCGAGGTCCATCCGGGACGCGGGTCCGTGCCCGGGCAGCAGGATCGTGCCGGGGGCCAGGATGGCCGCCAGGTTGCGCAGCGTGGCGGCCATCGCGGCCTCGTCGCCGCCCGGCAGGTCGGTGCGACCGATCGTGCCCGCGAAGAGCACGTCGCCGGTGAGCGCGGTCCGGGTCGCGTCGGCGGCGAGGGACGCCTCCTCCGGCGCGAACGGCAGCACGCTGCCCGTCCCCGGCGCGCCGTCGAGCAGGAACAGCGAGGCGCCCTTGGTGTGACCGGGCGCGTGGACCACGCCGAGGGTCCCGCCGGCGAACCGCAGCCCGCCCAGGTCCAGCTCGGCGGTGGTCGAGTCGAACGTCTCGATCAGGGCCGGCGCCCGGTACCTGTCCGGCGGGAGCCCGTACGCGGTGAGCGCCTGGGCGAGCGGGCCACCGGTGGGGTCGCCGAGCCCGAGGGTGACGAACGGGTCCGCGAGCCGGTAGGCGTCGTCGGCGTGCACGAAAAGCGGGACGCCGAACGCCTCGCTCACCTCCGCCGCGCCCCAGGTGTGGTCGACGTGCCCGTGCGTCGCGAGAATGGCGACCGGTCGCAGCCCCCGTTCGGCGACGACGCCGCGCACCCGCTCGGCCACGCCGGCGCCGACGTCGACCACCACGCACGAGACGTCGTCGTCGGCGACGACCACGTAGCAGTTGGTGCCGAAAACGGGCGCGACAGCTGTCAGGACATCCATCGGGCAAGGCTATCGAGCCGCGACCTGCGATCGCGGAGCAGCAGGACGAGACTGGACCGTGACCCAGAGCAGTGAGATCGTGCCCCAGGCTGCCTAGACTGTCTCCCGGTCCCGAACGTCGCGACGTGCGATGTCATGCCCACCAGCCACGAGGAGATCGGTTGTCCCCCAGCAAGCGGGAACGTGAAGCCGCTCGTCGTCGCTATGAGCGCTACCAGCAGCACCTCGTCGCCAACAAGGCCAGGCGTATCCAGCGGCGCAAGACGTCGGGCGCGGTCCTCGCCGTGCTCGTGATCGTGCTCGCCATCAGCCTCACGGCGGCGATCGCCAACCGCGGGACCCCGGACGTCGCCGGGTCGACGCCGTCGCCGAGCGCGAAGTACACGCTGCCGCCCCCGTCCGCGGCGCAGGCCCGGACGTGGACCGGGACGATCACGATGAACGTCGGGAAGATCGGGATCGAACTCAACGGCGCCAAGGCACCGCAGGCGGTCGCCTCGTTCGTGAGCCTCGCCGGGAAGGGCTTCTTCGACGGGACGAAGTGCCACCGGCTCGTCACGAGCGGGATCAAGGTGCTCCAGTGCGGCGACCCCACGGGCACCGGATCCGGCGGCCCGGGCTACACGTTCGGCCCGGTCGAGAACGCGCCGAAGGACGGGGTGTACCCGGCCGGCACGATCGCCATGGCGCGCACCTCGGACAACGGCTCGTCGATGGGCAGCCAGTTCTTCCTCGTGTACGAGGACTCCACCATTCCCGCTGACACAGCGGGTGGCTACACCGTATTTGGCCGTATGACGTCCGGCCTGGACGTCGTCACGGCAGTCGCGGACGCCGGTGTCAAGGGGGGCAAGACCGATGGGCCCCCCGCCACCGACGTCACCATCCAGGGAGTTGAGACCCAGTGACCGAGAACTTCACCAGCGCCGCCGGACCGGTCGAAGGGACCGTCCCCTCGACCTCCGCAGGCCAGGACGTGCCTCGCCCGGAGGCGGTCGAACCGCCGGTTGCCACCACGGCGGACGCCGACGAGTCGACCTCCGCCGCGCCCGAAGCCACTGAGCCCGAGCCGACGGCGCAGGCCCCGGCGGTCGACGAGACTGCCGTTGACGAGCCTGCGTCCGACGCCGCCGCGACTGACGAACCTGCGTCCGACGAGACCGTGACTGACGAACCTGCGGTCGACGAGACCGCGGTCGACGAGACCGCGGTCGACCAGGCGGCGTCCGACGAGGCCGCCGTTGAGGTTGCGCCCGACGAGGCCGAGGTCGTGGTGCCCGAGGCAGTCACGCCCGACGAGCCCGAGGCCGTACCCGAGGCAGCAACGCCCGAGGTTGCCGAGCCCGAGGCAGCAGCTCCCGAAGCTGACCTGCCCGACGTCGTCGCCCCCGAGGCCCTCGCGCCGGCAGCAGTCACGCCGGAGGATGCCGAGCCCGCTGCAGTCACGCCGGCAGTCGAGCCCGAGGCCGGTGAGCCGTCCACGACGGAACCCGCGCCGACGTCGGACACCCCGACGCCCGCCGCGTCGCCGCGGCCGACGCCGCACCCACGCCCCACGCCCCGGCCCATGC
>NZ_DATCNW010000454.1:0-2299 GCF_036565025.1 Pengzhenrongella sp. | reverse complement strand
GCTCAGCAGATCACCCTGCCTCGGCGTCAGACCCAACGTCATCGACTACTCCTGACCGCAGCGGCAACCCTCACCCGCGATCCTCCCCGAGCGTCGCCGCGCAACCGGACACCGCCACGCGAAAAACACCAGCCACCTAGGCCGGGCGGAGATGAGAACCCTCATCCGGCACGCGACGGTCGTAAACGGGACCGGCGAACCTGCCCGCACCGCCGACGTCGTCGTCGAGGACGATCGGATCGCCCGGGTGACGGCCGGGCAGGCGCACCTCGCCGAGAGGACCTTCGACCGGGTCATCGACGCGACGGGAAAGGTGCTCAGTCCCGGCTTCATCGACATGCACGCCCACTCCGACCTCCAGCTGCTGATCAGGCCCGACCACTACGCCAAGCTCAGCCAGGGCGTGACCACCGAGCTGCTCGGCCAGGACGGGCTGTCCTACGCGCCGGTCGACGACGCGACGCTCGCCGGGGTGCGCGAGAAGATCGCCGGCTGGAACGAGAACCCGCCGGACTTCAACTTCTCCTGGCGCACCGTCGGGGAGTACCTGGACCGCCTGGACCAGGGGGTGGCGACCAACGTCGCCTACCTGATCCCGCAGGGCACCCTCCGGGCCCTGGTCATGGGGTTCGCCGAGGGCCCGGCCACGCCGGCCCAGGTGCGCAGGATGCAGCAGGTCATCGCCGAGTCGATGGCGCAGGGCGCCGTCGGGATGTCCTCGGGACTGACCTACACCCCCGGCATGTACGCGAGCACGTCCGAGCTCGTCGCGCTGTGCCGGACCGTCGCGGAGCTCGGGGGCTTCTATGCGCCGCACCACCGGTCCTACGGCAAGGGCGCGCTCGAGGCCTATCAGGAGATGATCGACGTCGCCCGCGCCTCGGGCTGTGCCCTGCACCTGTCCCACGCGACGATGAACTTCGCCGTGAACAAGGGCCGCGCGGGCGAGCTGCTCGAGCTGCTCGACGCCGCGCTCGACGACGGCGTCAACATCACCCTGGACACCTACCCGTACCTGCCCGGAGCGACGACGCTCTCCGCGATCCTGCCGAGCTGGGCGTCGTCGGGCGGCACGCAAGACACGCTGAGCCGGCTGCGTGACCCGGCCACGCTCGAGCGGATCCGCATCGACGTCGAGGTCAACGGTTCGGACGGCTGCCACGGCGTCGTCGCCGAGTGGGAGACCCTCGAGATCAGCGGCACCCAGAACCCGCGGCTGGACGCCCAGGTCGGAAAGACCATCGCCCAGATCGCGACGGAGTCGGGCCGGGCGCCGTTCGAGGTCTTCACGGAGATCCTGCTCGAGGACCGGCTCGCGACCGGCATCCTGCAGCACGTCGGGCACGAGGAGAACGTGCGCGCGATCATGACCCACCGCGCCCACACGGGAGGCAGCGACGGCATCCTCGTCGGCGCGAAGCCGCACCCGCGATCCTGGGGCACGTTCCCTCGCTACCTGGGCCACTACTGCCGCGAGCTCGGGCTGCTCACCCTGGAGGAGACCGTCCACCACCTCACCGGACGCCCCGCCGCCCGGCTGAAGCTAGACCGGCGCGGGTTGGTCCGCGCCGGGCACGCGGCCGATCTGGTCATCTTCGACCCGCTCACGATCCTGGACACGGCCACCTTCGCCGATGCCCGGCAGCCGGCCGCCGGGATCGAGTACGTGTTCGTGAACGGAGCCCTCGCGATCGACGACGGCTCCCCCACCGGCGCCCTCGCCGGCCGCGCGCTGCGCCGCACCGCGGACGGTCCGACCCGCGCGACCTGACCCGCCGATCCTGCACGACAACCACGCTGAGGAAGTCTTCTCCATGACTGAAGCTCTCGACTAGCTGCGCCACGACACCACCGGGCTCCTTGTCCTGGCCGGCGTCGGCATCGCCTTCCTGCTCGTGTTCATCAGAATGTGCCTGTGAAACCCCTGGCTTCGGCCATGGGGAGGTAAGGGTGCTTCTGCTCGGTTGGCGACACGCTTGTTCCTTTCGGTCGAACGTCAGTGCTATCCGATATGGTGGGTTTATGCCCATTGAGACGGTTCGGTACACGTACCGTCTGCGCCCTGGTGCACGGGCCGAGGAGGCACTGAGCTCGGTCTCGGTCAAGGAGACGCTCAAGACCCGGACCGTGCTGGAGACCGTGCTCTCCTTCGTCGGCTTCGGCATGGCGTCCCTGCTCTGGCAGTTCGTCTAGATCACGGGGGCCACCCCGCCAAACGTCCCTTCTTCCACGCAACGTCTACTTCCACGCAACGTCTCCTTCCCCCCACGTAACGTCCGAGCGTTGACGTCCTATAGGA
>NZ_DATCNW010000453.1:0-11627 GCF_036565025.1 Pengzhenrongella sp. | reverse complement strand
GTCGACCACGAGGCCGTGCTGGCCGACGTCGCCGAGGGGCTCGACGTCGTGGTCGACCGCGCGCTGGTCGACCTGCCGGGCATCGAGGTCAAGCGCCACGTGCTCGACGGCACCGGGACCTCGCTGCTCATCGAGTTCTCCACCGCGACGGACCTCATCGTGGTCGGCTCGCGCGGCCGCGGCGGCTTCGCTGGCCTGCTGCTGGGATCCACCAGCCAGGCCGTCCTGCACCACGCCGCCTGCCCGGTCATGGTCGTCACAGCTAAGAGCGTCGCCGAAGGCCAACCCCCGCACACGGGCCGAGTGACCGACTTCGGCGACCTCTACCCCTGACCCCTGACCGCTGATCTCTACCCCTGACCCCTGAAGATCCCCGCAACGTCCGAGCGTTGACGTCCTAGAGGACGTCAACGCTCGGACGTTGCGGGTTGTCGCGGGGTAGCGGGGCGGGGTGGTTATTCGGTGGGGGAGCCTTGGACGTCGGGGCGGCGGACCAGGGCGGACAGCACGATCGTCGAGCGGGTCCGGGCGACGAAGGGCTCGGCGTTGAGGCGCTCGATGACCCGCTCCAGGTGACGCATGTCGCGGGTTCGCAGGTGCAGGAACAGGTCGACGTCGCCGGTCACCGTGCTCGCCGCGATCACCTCGGAGTAGCGCTCGACGGCGACCCGCATCGTCATCGGGCTGGTCGACCCCGAGCAGTACAGCTCGACGTACGCCTCGGTCTCCCACCCGAGCGCGGCCGGGTCCAGGCGCACCGTGAACCCGCGCACCACGCCGCGCTCGCGCAGCCGGTCCACCCGCCGCTTGACCGCGGGCGCCGACAGCGAGACGACCGCGCCGATGTCAGCGAAGCTCGCCCGGGCATCGACGGCCAGCTCACGCAGGATCGCCTCGTCCAGCGAATCGAGCGGTCCCGTCGGTCCTTCGTGGTCGGTCCGCATGGCCCCATGATGTCAGCAGCAGACTGCGCACATCGGTGACGGCTGCGCACATCGGATGTGCGCAGCCGGCACGGTTGTGCGCAGGCTGCGGCGAAGACGGGTCAGCGCAGGGCGTCGGTGAGCTGGTCGAGGGACCAGTCGAGGTCGTCCTTGCTGATCATCAGGGGCGGAGCCAGGCGGATCGTGGCGCCGTGGGTGTCCTTGGCCAGGACGCGGCGCTCGAGCAGGCGCTCGCACAGCTCACGGCCGGTGCCGCGAGCCGGGTCGAGGTCGATGCCCGCCCACAGGCCGACGCCGCGGCTCGCGGCGAGCGACCCGTCCGCGACCAGCGCATCCAGCCGGGAGTGCAGGTGCGCGCCGAGGGTCTGCGCGCGGGCCTGGTACTCGCCGGCCTCGAGCAGCTCGATGACGGCGATCCCGACCGCGCAGGACAGCGGGTTCCCGCCGAACGTCGACCCGTGCGTGCCGGGGGTCAGCACGCCGAGCACGTCGGCGCGGCCGACCACCGCCGAGACGGGCAGGATGCCGCCGCCGAGCGCCTTGCCCAGCAGCATGAGGTCCGGCCGCACCCCGTACAGGTCGCAGGCGAACGTCGTGCCGGTGCGCCCGAGCCCGGACTGGATCTCGTCCGCGATCAGCAGCACGTTCGCGGCGTCGCAGGTCGCGCGCACCGTGGTCAGGTACCCGGCGGGCGGCATCACGACGCCCGACTCGCCCTGGATCGGCTCGAGCAGCACGGCGACGGTCGTCTCGTCGATCGCCGCGGCCAGCGCGTCGGCGTCGCCGAACGGGACCACGCGGAAGCCCGGCGTGTACGGCCCGAAGCCGCGCCGGGCGTCGTCGTCCGTGGACAGCGAGATGAGGGTGGTCGTGCGGCCGTGGAAGTTGCCGCCGGCGACGACGATCGTGGCGCGGTCTGCGGGCACGCCCTTGACGTCGTAGCCCCACTTGCGCGCGGCCTTGATGCCGGTCTCGACGGCCTCCGCGCCGGTGTTCATCGGCAGCACCATCTCGGTGCCGGTCAGGGCGGCGAGCTTGTCGGCGAACGGCTCGAGCAGGTCGTGGCCGAACGCGCGGGACGTGAGCGTGATCCGGTCCAGCTGAGCGTGCGCGGCCGCGGTCAGCGCCGGGTGGCGGTGCCCGAAGTTCAGCGCCGAGTACCCGGCGAGCAGGTCCAGGTACTCCCGGCCGGCGTCGTCGCGCACCCACGCGCCCTCGCCGGATGTGAGCGTGATCGGCAGCGGGTGGTAGTTGTGCGCGAGGTGCGAAACGTGCACATCATCGCCGATGACTTCGCTTGGGTTGTGCGTCGTCGTCACCAAGTTCTCCGCGGTCATCAGGACACCTCGAGCGTGCCGGGGGCCGACGCCGACCCGCGCACCTCGAGCGTGCAGCACTTCGCGCCGCCGCCGCCCTTGAGCAGCTCGCTGGTGTCCACCGGGATGGGGTTGTACCCGCGGGCGCGCAGCGCCGCGGCCAGGTCGACGGCGGCGGGGGCGACGACCACGTTGTACCCGTCGCTCACGGCGTTCAGGCCGAGCGCGGCGGCGTCGTCGGCGGTGGCCAGGATCGCGTCGGGGAAGAGGCGCTCGAGCACCGCGCGCGAGCCCGCGGAGAAGGCCGGCGGGTAGTACGCGATCTGCGGGTCGGCCGCGTCGCTGTTCAGCACGGTCAGGGCGGTGTCGAGGTGGTAGAAGTGCGGGTCGACGAGCTCGAGGGAGATCACGGGGCGGCCGAACAGCTCCTGCGCCTCGGTGTGCGCCGCGCGGTCGGTCCGGAAGCCGAAGCCGGCCAGGATCATGTCGCCGATCGCGAGCAGGTCGCCCTCGCCCTCGTTGGTCGCGTCCGCGGTGTGCGTGAGGAAGCCGCGGTCGGCGAACCACTTCTGGTACGCGGGGCCCTCGGGGCCGCGCTCGGCGTAGCGGAACCTCGCGGAGTACACGACGCCGTCGACGACGGTCGCGCCGTTCGCGGCGTAGACCATGTCCGGCAGGCCCTCGCGCGGGTCGATCGTCTCGACCGTGTGGCCGAGCGCGAGGTAGGTGTCGCGCAGCACGCGCCACTGGGCGACGGCGAGGTCCCGGTCGGTGTGCCGGGTGACATCCATCCAGGGATTGATCTCGTAGCTGACCGTGTAGTGCACGGGCTCGCACATGAGATAGGTACGGGGCGTGGCGACCGGCATGGGGGTTCCTCCTGGCTGAGCGGATTCGTACGTGGATGAGACCGCGCACCGCGTCGTCGGGTCCTTGGTCCTAAGCCTAGGGGGCTTTTGGCCCCCTACTCAGGTCGTGTCGTTCCACCGGGTGCCACTGTTCGTTGCGTGATCACGAAGTTCGACGGCGATTCGTTGTGTGCGGTGATCAGCGGGTCCTGGCCGTGGCCCGCGCGACCTCGCGGGACGCGCGCCACAGTGCGAGCCGCAGCATCCCGGCGATGGCGGGATGCAGCAGGTGTCGCGTGAGCCCGGCGGGCAGCGGGCCCGCCAGGTGCACGTCCTCGAGCCAGGTGGCGCGGGATGCGCCGTCATGGAGTGGCGCGACGCGCACCTCGGCGGTGCCGCGCAGCACCGGACCGAGCTTGGTGAAGACCGCGACCCCCGCGGCCGACGGCGTCGGCGGGTCGAGCCGGTCCACCCGCATCCGGTCCGGCATCCCAGGCGCGCCCCGGCGTGCGAGCGGCCCGGTGGTCGCGGTCACCCGGGATCCGACGGCGAGCGGCAGGCCGCGCACCTCGACCCGGGTCAGCGGGATCCACCGGGGGTGGTGGCGCGGGTCGGCGAGCAGCGCCCACGCGTCGCGGGCCGCGAGCGGCAGGTCGCGGGCGACCTCGACGACCCCGCCGCCGGGGCGGGTGGTCATGGCCGGTCCGGCGGCGTGAGGGTGCCTACCGCGGACGCCCGGTCCGGCGGCGTGAGGGTGCCTGTCGCGGACGCCCGGAGCGTCGGGGGCCCCCACGACCCGATCTCCACGGACTCCGGGAGCCGGCCGCAACCGTCCGGACCCGGGCGCGCGCCGGGTCCTGCGGGTCGTATCTCCGCCGGATGAGCCACGTGAGTCCTCAGTGAGGTCGCTGGATCGCCGCTCGCACACGGGGTGCGAGCTCGAGTCAACGGTAGCCTCCTGACAGTGCAGACAAGGGTGTTGGGACGCACGGGTCGCGCGGTCGGCGTAGTCGGCCTGGGGTGCTGGCAGCTGGGCGCCGACTGGGGCGAGGTCGGGGAGGACGACGCGCTCGCGGTCCTCGCGGCCGCCGTCGACGCGGGCGTCACCCTCCTCGACACCGCGGACGTGTACGGCGACGGGCGCAGCGAGTCGCTCGTCGGTGCGTTCCTCGCCGGGCGGGGTCCGGGCGCCGGCCTGACGGTCGCGACCAAGATGGGCCGCCGGGCGGACCCGCACGTCGCCGGCGCATACACGCTCGACGCCTTCCGCGCCTGGACCGACCGGTCCCGCGCCAACCTGGGCGTCGAGACGCTCGACCTGGTGCAGCTGCACTGCCCGCCGCCCGAGGTGCTCTCGCGCGACGAGACGTTCGACGCGCTGGACACCCTGGTCGCGGAGGGCCGCATCGCCGCCTACGGCGTCTCGGTGGAGACGGTCGCGGAGGCGCTGACCGCCATCGCACGCCCCGACGTCGCGAGCGTGCAGATCATCCTCAACGTGTTCCGGCGCAAGCCGCTCGAGCGGGTGCTGCCGGCCGCGGCCGCCGCCGGCGTCGGGATCATCGCGCGCGTGCCGCTCGCGAGCGGACTGCTCTCGGGCAAGTACGACGCGTCCACCGTGTTCGCGCCGACCGACCACCGTGCGTACAACCGCCACGGCGAGGCGTTCGACGTCGGCGAGACCTTCTCCGGGGTGCCGTACGACGTCGGCGTCCGCGCCGCCCAGCGCGTCGCGGCGATCACGCCCGACGGCGCGACGACCGCGCAGCTCGCCCTGCGCTGGATCATCGACCAGCCGGGCGTCAGCGCCGTCATCCCCGGCGCCCGCAACGCTCGCCAAGCCCGCGGAAACGCCGCGGCCGCCGAGCTGGCCCCCCTGACCGAGGCCCAGCTCAACGCCCTGGAAGCGATCTACGACGAGGACATCCGCGAGCACGTCCACGCCCGCTGGTAACAACCCGCGGTGCCGCCAGGCCGACCCTGACGCCGACCCGCGGCCGCGAGATGGGAGCTGTTGTCGTGCGAAGCGCTTTCTGAGGACAACGACTCCTATCTCGCGGCGGTGCGAGGGGTCCGGGGCTGTGCTTGGGCGGGTTTGACGGCGCCGAGCTCGATCCTGGCCTCGTCGCGGACGCTGGCGGCGACCCACGGCCGCGAGATGGGAGTTGTTGTCGTGCGAAGCGAAATAGGACAACAACTCCCAGTTCGGAGCGCGAATCGGCGATCGCGGATTCGCGCCCGCGAGTTCGCCGATCGAACAGTGTCCGAGTTCGACGCCTGGCGAGTTCGCGGGCTCGCTGCCCCCGCGGTCCCCCCGACCTGCCCCGAAGGTCCGCTGCCCCCGCCGTCCCCCGACCTGCCCCGAAGGTCCGCTGTCCGGGCAGCCGGCCGGCTCGACCTCAGTGCAGCCCTCAGTGCAGCGAAAGTGCACCAAAACGCCTCATTCACTGCACTTTGGATGCACAGAGCGATGCACTGAGCGCGCCCACTCACGGTGCTACGGGTCGAGTCGCCGTCGACACCGATGGCTCGGCCCGCCGTCCACGGGCTCGCGCCGCGAACTGGGAGTCGTTGTCGTATTTTCGGCTTCTGAGGACAACGACTGCTCTCTCGCGGCGGTGCGAGTGGTCCGGTGGCGTTGCGTGGACGGGTTCGACGTCGCCGAGCTCGATCCCGGCCTCGTCGCCGACCCTGGTGGCGACCCGTGGTCGCGAACCTGGCGGCGACCCGTGGTCGCGAACCTGCCGACGGCGCCGTCGCGATTCGGTGCCGGAGGGCGAGGACCACGCCCGTGTCAGTGGCGAGTGCTGACATGGAACAACCATGACGAACGCCCTGTTGCGCGACCCGAAGCTCGCCCAGCTGTATCGACGGGCACCGGGCGCGATCGCGTTCGTCGACGAGTCCTTCCGCGCCGTCCCGCAGGGCCGGGATCGTGCGTTCTACTCGATGTCGGCGGTGACCCTCGAGAAGGACCAGCTCGACCGCGTCCGAACGGTGCTGACGGACGTCGCCGGCTGTTCGGGCTGGCACACGACCGACGCGAACCAGGACGGCAGGCACCGGGACATCGGGCGCATGGTGCGGTTCTTGGCCGGCGAGAGCGTGTGGCATGTCGTCGCCGTCGAGGCGACCGTCGCGCCCGGTGACGGCGGCCTGCGCGTCGCCCGCTCGACGTGCCTCGCGGCCATCGCCAGGGAGGTCCAGCGAGGTCACGGCCCCGGCGCGGTACGGCTGCTGGTCGCCGACAACAATCGCCTCGAACGGCTCAACGCCGACGACCAGCGCACGATTCACCGGCTGCGCTCTGCCGGGGACATCGACGCGAACGTCGCGCTCTGCCATACCCGGATGAGCCTGGAACCGGCGCTCTGGTCGGCGGACGTCCTCTCGTGGAGCGCGTACCGCAATCTCGCCACGGACGACGGCCGGTGGATCGAACCCTTGCGCGACGTCCTCACGGTGCTCGACGCGCGGACCGGGCGGTCCGTAGAGATGAAGCAGCCCCAGGCTGCCGCAGCAACACCTGGGGCCCAGCAGACGACCGGCGCGAAACGCGGGCAATCCGCTGTTGCTTCCGAATTCAGCGTAGCCCGTAACGGATTCTGGGAGCCAGTCGAGCCTGGGCCGGACGTGGCCGGCTCTTTCCGGTCCGGGACCAGCGTCCTGGACGACCTCGCCGCACAGGTGGCCCGGCTGCGCCGGGACGTCGGCGTGCGCGGGATCACCGAGGGCAACACTCCGCGGGCCGTCGCGATCCGTACCCGGCGGGGCGCCGGAACCGGCAGCCACGCGCCGCCGTCGCGTCGCCGGCGGGATGCGCCCGTCGCCGGCTAGTCAGCCGTGCAGGCCGTTGCTGGAGGGGCCGGAGCCGGGCGGGGGGATGCCCGGGAGGTCGGGCTGGGTGGCCTCGATGACTCGGGGCGGCGCGGTCACCTCGGTGGCCTCGATGACCTCGATGAGCCGGGGGAACGTGGCCGGCGGGGGGCCGAACGCGGCGCGGGCGCCCTCGACCACGGACTTGCCGAGCGCGCGGGCGCCGGTCACGCCGATCAGGGCGCCGATGCCGAACGGCGCGAGCCGCCCGAACGCCAGTGCGCTCTGCCGCACGGCCTGCCGGCGGATCAGCCGCTGGGTGAGCGCACTGTTCACGCGCTTGATGGTGCTGGTCGGCAGCCGGGTCAGCAGGGCGCGCGCGAGCGCGCCCGAGGTGACCTCCGCGGCACCGCTCAGCGTCATGACGCCGGAGCCCTCGATGAGCCGGGACTCCCCCAGGACCGTCGCCAGCAACAACGCCCGCCGTCGGCCGGCGTCCTCGACCTCGATGCCGTGCACGCTCGCGACGGCGAGCGAGAACGCCGCGGACGACGCGAAGAACGTCGCGACGTCCCCCACGGTCAGCGCCGCGGCGACCCCGGTCCCGATCACGGGTGCGGCGGCGGCGGCCCCGACGGCGGCGCCCGCGCTCGCGATGACGAGCAGGTACTCGCGCTCGAGCAGCGCGATGATCTGGGCCGGCGACGCGTACGGGTTGCGCCGGCGCAGGCTCTGGACGTGCGCGTGCACCCTGGCGGACGGGATCGTCACGGCCTTCTCGAGGGCCGCGTCGATCACGGGCGTGCGCCGCAGGTGCGGATCGGCCGGTGCGGGCGCCGACGTCGGCGGCAGGACCTCGCTGCTGGTCTTCTTGCGTCCGCGCAGGCTCACGGCCGCACCCTATCGCTCACCGGTGACGGTCAGTTCGACCGTCGCGCCGGTGGTGAGGGTGCGCGAGACGGTGCAGTGCTGCTCGACCGCGCGGTGCACCACGGTCAACAGGCGCTCGCGCTCGGCGGGGTCCAGCGAGGACAGGTCGACGACGAGCTCCTCGAGCAGCTCCGGGTAGCGGTCCTCCTCGCGGTGCTTGGGCCCGGCGACGTGCACGGTCGCCTCGTAGTCGGCGCCGAGCCGGCGGGCGAACGCGGCGTCGGACGTCATCCCGGTGCAGCCGGCGAGGGCGATCTTGAGCAGCTCGCCCGGGGTGAAGACCGCGCCGCCCTCCTCCGGGCCGATCTGCACGACGGCGCCCCGCGAGCTGCGCCCGGTGTACGTGCGGGTCCCGGTGCGCTCGACCCAGAGCTTGGCCGGCTCGGGCGCGGCGGCCTGCGCGGTGGCCTGCTCGGTGGCGGGCGCGGTGGCGGTCTGGGGGAGCGGCTCTGCGTTCATGGATCGATCCTGCCACGCGGGTTCATCGACTGTTCGTGACAGGTCTCCCGCGCGTCTGGATGCCGATCGCACCGCGGGCGTTGACTCCTCGCCGTGACGAGTCGTCACGCGATGGTCACCGCGGAGCAACGCACGGCGATGAAAGGCAGCGACATGTCCAAGGAGAACCTTTCCCGACGGCGATTTCTCGGCACCGCGGCGGGCGCGGCGGCCGTCGCGGCCGCAGGATCCCTGCTCCCGCCGTCCGTCCAGTCGGCGATGGCGCAGCCCGCTCGCCCCGGTGGTTTGGCGGCCATCGAGCACGTCGTGGTGATCATGCAGGAGAACCGGTCCTTCGATCACTACTTCGGGTCCCTGCGCGGGGTGCGCGGCTTCGCGGACCGGTCCGCGACGCGGCTGCCCAGCGGCAGGTCGGTGTTCGAGCAGGCCGACCTCGCCGGTGCGACGGTGCTGCCGTTCTCGCTGGGCAAGGCCGCGACGCTGGCCGGGCGGCCGCCGTCGGACATCCAGTACCTGGGTGCGCTGGATCATTCCTGGGCGGGCACGACGACGGCCTGGCACAACGGCTGGACGGACCGGTGGATCCCCGCGAAGGGACCGTCGACGATGACGTACTACGAGCGCCGGGACATCCCGCTGCAGTACGAGCTCGCGGACACGTTCACCATCTGCGACGCCTACCACTGCTCGATCAACGGCTCCACGAACCCGAACCGCAACTACCTGTGGTCCGGGAAGGTCGGCAACGAGCCCGGCTCCCCGGCCCGGGCGGTCACCAACGCCGCCTACGACTACGACCACGCCGGCTATGACTGGACCACCTACCCCGAACGCCTCGAGCAGGCCGGGGTGTCCTGGCAGATCTACCAGGACTGGGACAACTTCACCGACAACGCGGTGGAGTACTTCCAGCGCTTCAAGGCGATCGGCAAGGCGATGCTGACGGCCGTCGACGGCGACCTGCGCACCACGGAGGAGTTCTACGACCACCTCGCCGGCAAGGAGCCGGCGGAGCAGCAGCGACTGCTCGACCAGCTCGACGTCGGCCGCGGGCGGCTCAGCGAGGCGGACCGGTCGTTCTTCGACAGGGCCATGTCGCGCGGGCGCCCGGACACCCTGCTGGACCGGATGCGCGCGGACATCGCGGCCGACCGGCTCCCGCAGGTCAGCTGGATCGTCCCGTCCGCCGCGGACTCCGAGCACCCCGGCGCCTCGACCCCGGTGGGCAGCGCGGACTTCGTCTACCGGCTGCTCGACACCATCGCGAGCGACCCCGCGACCTGGGCGACCACCGCGATCTTCCTGAACTTCGACGAGAACGACGGCTACTTCGACCACGTCCCGCCGCCGGTCGCGCCCCGGCCGGTGTCCGGCGCCGGTGACGACTGGTTCGGCGCCCTGCCCATCGGCCTCGGCCCGCGGGTCCCGATGACCGTCATCTCGCCGTGGACCATCGGCGGCTTCGTCAGCTCCGAGGTCTTCGACCACACCTCGGTGATCCGGTTCCTGGAACGCTGGACCGGCGTCGAGGAGCCGAACATCTCGCCGTGGCGACGCACCGTCTGCGGCGACCTGACCGGCGTCTTCGACTTCACCGCGGCGGGCACGCAGCCCGAGGTGGACCATCCCGGACCGGTGCCCGCCGCCATCGAGCGCTGGCACCCGAGCCCGCCCGCCGTGCAGACCGCGCCGATCCAGGAACCCGGCACCCGTCCCGCGCGGGCGCTGCCCTACCGCCCGCGGGTGTCCGGAAAGCAGCACGGACCAAGCGCCCTGACCCTCGCCCTGACGAACACCGGGTCACGGTCCGCGCACCTGGTCGTTTACAGATACCAGGGCTCGCCCGCGCTCGCGCCCGCCGACGAGCCCCGGCACGTCGACGTGCTGGGCCCGCTCAGCGTCGAGGTCCCGGTCGTGGGCGGCACGTTCGACGTCGCCGTCGCCGGACCCAACGGCTTCCGGTACGAGCTGGCCGGCACGACGTCGGGCGCCGCGGCGGGCGTGGACGCGAGCGTGTCCGAGGGCCGACGGCGGGGCGACGTCGTCCTTGCGCTCACCAACACGGGGTCCGCCGCGGTGACGCTGACGCTGACCTCGCTGCACTACGTCCGCCACGCACAGACCGAGGTGCTGCGTCCCGGCGCGAGCGCGCTGGTCCCCTGGCCGGGCAGCAAGGGCTGGTACGACGTCGAGCTCACGAGCGCGGGAGACGCCACGTTCCGGCGGCGGATGACCGGCCGGATGGAGAACGGCGGCGCGGGCGTCACCGGGTAGCGGCACTCGGTGGCCGCCGTCAGCCGACCTCGTCGACCAGGCCCATCTGCAGCGCGAGCTCGACCAGCCGGGCGCGCTTCTGGTTCTGCGGGAGCGCGTCGATGCCGAACTTGCCGAACAGCACCCGCAGGTGCGTCTTGACGGCGCCCACGCTGAGGAAGAGCTCCTCGGCGATCTGCTGGTTGGTCGCGGGGGTTGCATACCCTGGCCCGTCCTGCTGCGGCCGGCACAGCGCGGCCAGCACCATCCGCTGACTCTCCGTCAACCGGCTGACCGTCGGCAGGCCGGCGCCCACGACGGTCTCCAGGCTCGCCGGCTCCGGCGGTGCGCAGAAGGTCAGGACGGTCTCGCCGACCCTGATCTTGTCGCGGTCGTGCAGGCGAACGCGGTGCGCCAGCCGGCGGCCGTTGAGGAAGGTCCCGTTGCGGGACAGCCCGTCGTCCACGATCGTCCACTGCCCGCCGACCCGCTCCAGCAGCGCATGCACCCGCGAGACCCGGGCGTCGCCGGTGACGCACACCTCCGCGGAGGGCTCCCGGCCGATCGTCAGGGCGCCCCGGGCGGGAGGCAGCGGCCAGCGCCGCGCCTGCCCGTGCCCGCTGGACAGCACCAGGTAGGCGTCGGGGAACTCCGGGGCGCGTGCCCCGCCGACCGTCTCGACCCCCGCCAACTTGGACAATGCGGCCTCCTCTGGACCGGATTATCCACCGCCGCCGACCGGTCGTCCATCGCCCGATCGGTCGGTCCCAGGGTGGGCAGAGACTGTACCTAGGGTGCCTTCTGGCGCGCAGCCGGCCGGGCGATCGTGAAGGGACACACCGCTCTTGCGGTCTCTTCGAAGGAGCAGATCATGAACCGTTCGCCGGTCCGAACCGCCGTCGCAGTCCTCGCTGTCGGCCTCGGGCTCGTCGCGTGCACCAGCCAGGCCGCCAACCCGCCGCGGGCCGTCGACCTGTCCGCCCCGCGCCCCGCAGCGGAGGCGCCCGCTGCCCGGCCGACGACGGCGGCCCCCGCGCCGACGACGCCGTCCGCGTCAACGC